>NZ_JBSGZP010000978.1:0-2043 GCF_053611065.1 Streptomyces sp. NPDC054840 | reverse complement strand
GATCAAGGACCTCACCCGGTCCCACCCATTGATCACAACCGAATACGCACCCTAGTCGAGCTTCAGGGGGTTCGCCGTGAACCCGTTACATGGCAGGGGCCCCTTTCCTCACGGGAAGGGGCCCCTGGTGCGCTGGCCTCCTACCCGGCCGTGGGGATGATGATGACGTCGCTCCCAAGAAGCCGCGTGGTGCCGCTGTTGTCGACGAGCTCTTCGTTGATCTGCACCATGTAGAAGGCGTCCACGTTGCCGTCGCTGTCACGGAAACGCATGTGTGGGAATCGCTCTTCGACCTCAGCGAGTGCACTGCCCAGGTCGGGGGCGTAGGTGTAGTGGATGAAGCCCTCGTCGCAGCCCATCTCGCGGGCCAGCCGGGTACCGTGGAAACGCAGTCCTGACATGGACATGGGGGATGCCGTCCTTAGCGTTGGAGCCGTCACGACAGAGACTAAGGGTCTGATTGCTTAGCGTGAGCATCCCCTTGCTGAACGCAACTCGAATCGGCCGGGCGCGATGGTGCGAACACTCCAACGGCCTTCGCCCGACACCACGCAAAGCCGGTACCGGCCCTTGGGGAGGATCGGGACGGGCAGTAGCGACTCTCTACGGTCTGGTGGGTGCGGTCGCTGAGCGCTGGCGCAGGGCCGCGAAGTGCGCTTGGGCACCTGGGTGAACGTCCCGTACTCCTCAGCCTGCTCATCAGTCAGAAACTCCACCGGCACGAGGCGGACCGCAGCCAGCGCCAACAGCCGCCCGGCGGCCTTTCCGCGAACTCCAGCGGCAGCCGTATCCCATTGCTAGCCAACCATGATCAATCTCAACGACACTTTCTGTACCTCAACTACTCACACCCGACATAGGGGCGGACCAGCCCGCAGGGCTGTCGAATAACCTTGTTAGGCATGCAAAAGGGCGGCGCTTCCTTCGCCGCCCTTTTGCTATTCGATTACGCCAGGCATTCGGCTACCGAGTCGCGGTCGGGACCTCGTAGCCCAGCAGGCCGTCCGCCGAGACCATCCACTCTTCCTCGCCGTCCAGGTCGATGTCCGAGACGTGCAGGCGCTTCCCTCAGACCGGGACCGCTGCACGGACCGGCGCCGCGGGTGAGGCGACGGTGACGTTTCTGCACGAATGGCGACTCGCGCATCTTCCCCCGGACACCAGGCCGCTGCCCTCGGTGACCCACTACGACCAACTGCTCCGACGCCGTCGCACCAGCGGCGGTGAACACCGCGAGGGAGAAGCACAGTGACCCTGCCCCGCCAGCGAGGACTGACCGAGCAGGCCGCCAACACGGCCATCGACACCGCCTGCCGCCTGCTGCGGCTACCGTCGATCAGGAACGAGTTCTCCGACATCGCCGACCGGGCGATGAAGGACCAGATGACCTACCGCGGCTTCCTCGCTGAGCTGCTGATGGCCGAGTGCGACGACCGAGCCCGTCGCCGTTCAGAGCGGCGGATCAAGGCGGCCGGCTTCCCCCGGGACAAGTCCCTGCGGACCTTCGACTTCGACGCGAACCCCAACATCGACGCGGCCGCCATCCACACCCTCGCCAGCTGCGAATGGATCAAGAAGAGCCAGCCGCTCTGCCTGATCGGCGACTCCGGCACCGGCAAGTCCCACATGCTGATCGCGCTCGGCACCGAGGCCGCGATGGCCGGCTACCGGGTCAAATACGTCCTGGCGACCAAGCTGGTCAACGAGCTCGTCGAAGCCGCCGACGAGAAGCAGCTGACCAAGACCATCGCCCGCTACGGCCGCGTCGACCTCCTCTGCATCGACGAACTCGGCTACATGGAACTCGACCGCCGAGGCGCCGAACTCCTCTTCCAGGTCCTGACCGAACGCGAGGAGAAGAACAGCGTCGCCATCGCCTCCAACGAGTCCTTCGGCGGCTGGACCAAGACGTTCACCGACCCCCGCCTCTGCGCGGCCATCGTCGACCGCCTCACCTTCAACGGCACCATCATCGAGACCGGCACCGACTCCTACCGCCTCGCCAGCACCCGCGCCCGAGCCGAAGAACCGGCCAAGGCCGGC
>NZ_JBSGZP010000977.1:0-2054 GCF_053611065.1 Streptomyces sp. NPDC054840 | reverse complement strand
GTATCCGCCGGTCTTGCCCAGGCACTTGCGGAAGACCCGACTGCCCTCGGCGCCGCAGCCGGGGCGGAGATCGGCGGTCTGCGGGTCCTCCTCGTCGACTACGACCCGCAGGGGCACCTCACGCACCAGCTCGGCCTCACCGCGATCCCCGCCGGCGAGGAAAGCCTCATCACGCACATGCTGCACCGGGAGCAGGCCAAGCAGTCGCTCCTCGACCTGACCATCGCCATAGACGGTGACCGGTTCGGCGGTCGGCTCCGGATCCTGCCCGCCGCGTTCGACGCATTCCTCCTGGACTCGGGACTCACCGTCTTCCGAGGCCCCCGCCACGCCGCTCTCGAGCGGGCCCTCACCTCCCTCGAGGAACACTTCGACGTCATCGTCGTGGACTCGCCCCCCAGCCTCGGCCTCGCCATGGACGCCGCCCTCAACTACGGACGCCAGCGCGACGACGAGAAGCCGGGCGCCTCCGGCCTCGTCATCCCCGTCGAAGCCGAGGACACCTCCGCCCAGGCATACGGGATGCTCATCCAGCAGATCGACTCCCTTTCCCGGGACTTCGACATTGCCATCGAACAGCTGGGCCTGGTCGTCAACAAGTTCGACAGCCGGCGCGGGTACATCGCGACGTCTTCGCTCGACAAGTGGAAGTCCCTGGGCACTCCCCCGGTCCTGGCTGTGGTGCCCGATGTGAAGGAGCAGCGCGAGGCGGTCCGTAAGCAGCGCCCGCTGCTGGACTACGCGCCTGATTGTGAGCAGTCGCACCAGATGCGGCAGATCGCCCGAGGGGTGAAGACGCCATGAGCAAGGCGGACATGCTGGGGGACTCCCCCACTTTCAACGCGGTCGCCCAGCCCATGAGCAGCCGCGCGGCTTCGTTCGCGAGGTTCTCGGGTCAGGACGGCCCCGCCGCCGAACAGACCGTCACCGGCCAGAGCGGGACTCTGCGCGTTGCGGTGGACACCTTGGCCCACAACCCGTACAACCCGCGCGAGGAACTCAAGTCCGTCGACGACCTCGCTGACAGCCTCACGGCACGAGGTGTCATCCAGCCTCTTACCGTCGTCACCCGTCAGGCCTTTCTTACTGCCCACCCCGGCCACGAGGATGGGCTGGGAGAGGCTGCCTACGTCGTCGTCGACGGGAACCGTCGCCTGGCGGCGTCGAACCTCGCCGGCCTGGATGACGTTCCCGTCCATGTCGACGACTCCCTCGCCCAGGACGCCGACACCCTTCTGGAGACGGCTCTCACCGCGGCCGTCCAGCACGAGAACCTCGACCCTCTGGACGAGGCGAAGGCTCTCCAACGGCTCGTCCACGTCCACGGGTCCCAGCGGGCTGTCGCCAGGGCTCTGGGCAAGTCCAGTCCGTGGGTCACTCAGCGCCTCGCGCTCCTGAAGCTCACTCCGGAGCTCCAGGGTGCTGTGGAGGACCGCAGCCTCCCGGTGGAGATCGCCCGTAACGTCGGCCAGCTCCCCGCACAGCAGCAGCAGAGCGCCGCGGAGGAAGCCCTGGCCAAGAGGGCGGCTGCCAAACAGCGGAAGCAGGCCAGCGCCGCGGGTGCTAACGCCGTTAGCACTCCTCCCGCTGCCGAACCGCGCCAGGAGACCGCAACAAGTGCTAACGCCGTTAGCACCCCTCCTCCCGCTCCCGTAGAAGACACCAGCGACAGTTCGCACTTCGAGGCGGGGCCTGACGACCAGGCCCCCGCCGATCCGGCAGTGGATGAGCCTCACCTCGTCGACATCCTCAAGCTGCCCCGCGTGCCATGGCACGACGGGAACGGAGTTGCCGATCTGATCTTCGAGAAGATGGATGAGGCTCAGCGCGAGGTTCTCCTTGAGCGGCTCCTCGCCGCCCAGGGTGACGGGTAGCCCTTCCTCGAGCACACGGTGCGGAGCCCGCCTGGCCATGTGGCCGGGCGGGCTCGCTGCGTTACCGGGGGTGGGGGGGTAACGGCGGTTGGACCCCCCCCCGGCCGAGGTGGTGGGGTGCCAGCGTGCCTTGTGTGATGTGCTGTCGCTGCCGGACGTTACCCGGGGCGGGGGAGACTG
>NZ_JBSGZP010000976.1:0-2061 GCF_053611065.1 Streptomyces sp. NPDC054840 | reverse complement strand
CTCCCGTGGCGCACACCGGGTCCCGCCACCCGGTTCCGGCCTCGTCGGTACCCGGCACCCGGCCACGCCTCCTGTGGGGCTCGCTGCTCGGTGCCGCCGGGGTGTACACCCAGCTCGTCGTACTCGGCCAATGGGGCTCGCTGGCCCTCGGGACGCTCGGTGCCGCGCTGCTCGCCTGCCTGGTGGCGTTCCTCGTCTCGAGGAAGAGCGCCGACGTGACCGACGAGGAGGGCCGGGGGGTCGCGTCGTCAGTCACGGTCGGCGTCCTCATCGGTGTGGTGTTGCTGTTCTGGCCGCCGGCTCCGTGGTGGGTGGGGGTGATCGTCCTGTGCGTGGCGTGGATCGCGCTGCTGTTCCTGTCCCAGCTCGTCCACGGCCTGGTGGGCGCGCTGGCCCGGCGGGATCCGTGGGTTGCCTGGCTCGGCACCGAGGCCGGGCTGCTCAACGCGGCGGTGTTCGGCGGTGTCCTCGCGGCCGACGGCGCGGCCGCCTACGCGGCGGTGGGCTGGGGGCTGGGGATGTGGCCGGCCGCGGCCCTCGTCACGGCCGTGTGCGTTCCCCGTATGCGGGAGGCGCAGGCCCCGGCCTGATCCGGTTCCGTAGGCGCTGACCTGCGTACTCTCCGACCGCGGGGCCGTGTGGTGTTTGTCACCGCGCGGCCCCGGCTCGTTTGTCCACGGCGGCGGGGGGACCATTGACGGAGCGGAACCCCGTGACTAAATTCTGCTATGCGGATCTAAGCTTCCGTGAAGCGGAAAAGAGGAGAGTGCACGATGGGTCAGCAGGAGAAGGTGGCGACGAGCCTCGCAGGCGCGGTCAGCGAGGGCATCAGCGCCTCCCTCGCGCCGGTGGACGCGGAACTCGCGCGCCACTACCCGGGCGACCCCGGCACCCGGCAGCCCATCCACACGGTCTATGTACCCGGTGACGTCTTCGCCGCGGACACCATCCGCTCCTGGGGCGACCAGGCCCTCGCCGCCCTCGACGAGCACGCCCCGGACGCCGCCACCTTCGCCAAGGTGCTCGGCATCTCCGACGAGCTGGCCGTACCCGTCTACGACCGCGTACGCGCCAAACTGGCGAACGAGCCCATCGAGGACCTCCGCGTCGACTTCGAGGACGGCTTCGGCGTCCGCTCCGACGAGGAGGAGGACCAGGCCGCGGCCCGCGCCGCCCGCCTCGTCTCGGAGGCCTTCTCCAACGGCACCAACGCGCCGTACATGGGCATCCGCATGAAGTGCATGGAGTCCAACGTCCGCGACCGCGGCATCCGTACCACGGACATCTTCCTCTCCGGCCTGCTGGAGCACGGCGGCCTGCCCGAGGGCCTGGTCCTGACCCTGCCCAAGGTCACCTACGCCGAGCAGGTCAGCGCCTTCGTCACGTTGCTGGAGGCCTTCGAGAGCGCCCGCGGCCTGCGCCCGGGCCGGATCGGCTTCGAGATCCAGATCGAGACCAGCCAGTCCATCGTCGCCTCCGACGGCACCGCCACCGTCGCCCGGATGATCGAGGCCTCCAAGGGCCGTGCCACCGGTCTGCACTACGGCACCTTCGACTACAGCGCCTGCGTCGGCGTCTCCGCCGCGTACCAGTCGAGCGACCACCCGGCCGCCGACCACGCGAAGGCGATCATGCAGGTCGCGGCCGCCGGCACCGGCGTACGCGTCTCCGACGGCTCGACCAACGTGCTGCCGATCGGCGCCACCGAGCACGTCCACGAGGCCTGGAAGCTGCACTACGGCCTGACCCGCCGCGCCCTGGCCCGCGCTTACTACCAGGGCTGGGACATGCACCCGGCGCACCTGCCGACCCGCTACGCGGCCGTCTTCACCTTCTACCGCGAGGGCCTGGAGGCCGCCGCCGCGCGCCTGAAGGCGTACGTGGCCAAGATCGAGGGCGACGTGATGGACGAGCCGGCCACCGCCAAGGCCTTGGCCGGCTACCTGGTCCGCGGCCTCGACTGCGGCGCGGTGGGCACCGAGGAGGTCGCTGCCCTCACCGGCCTGACCCGCGCGGAACTGGACGCCTTCGCCATCCCGCGCCGGTCGGCCACCCTGACGG
>NZ_JBSGZP010000975.1:0-2062 GCF_053611065.1 Streptomyces sp. NPDC054840 | reverse complement strand
CGCCATGGGCGCCGCCCTGGTCGCGGGCACCGGTCGCCGCCGCCGCACCACCGCCTGAGGCACACCCGGCGTTCGCCCGTACGGCCCGCTCCGGGCCGTACGGGTCGTACGGGCCAGGTAGGAGAGGGCCCGGACCGGCGTGCGCCCGTAGCCTGCCCCCGGCGTGTCGGCGGACCGTACATATTTCGCAATCCTGTACCCCTCTGCAAGCTCCTCCCGTCTCACTAACCTTGGCGCCTCCCAAGGGGTTTGGGGTGGCTCCGGGCGGATGTCCGGAGCCCGGGGAGGTAAAGAGCATGCAGTTCAAGCGCATGGCCGTCGTGGCAGCAGCCGCGGTGGCCGGCCAGACACTCCTGATGGCCGCACCCGCGGTGGCCGAGGAGCATCCGGCGGTGACCGCGCCGGACGTGGTACCCGCGGACACCGCCGGGCCGTCGGACGACGCGCAGGCACCGGCGAAGGAGAAGAACCAGAAGAACCAGGGGCAGAAGCAGGAAAAGGCCGAGGAGAAGGCCGGGGAGAAGGCCGGGCCGACTCCGGAGAAGAAGCCGGCGGAGAAGGCCGAGGAGAAGACTCCGGCCGAGGGCACCGGCGCGCAGCAGCCCGCCGTAGAGGCCGTGGCCGCGCCTGCGGTGCCCGAAGCGCCCGAGGCGCCCGCCGTCCCTGCCGCGCCCGAGGCGGGGGCACAGACACCGGCGCAGGCCGCCCCGCCCGAGACCCTCGAAGCCGATGACGACACCGGGTCCGACCGGATCCTGATGGGCCCCGAGGTCACGGTCCAGGGCATCCCGGCGGCCGGCTTCAAGGCCGACGGCAGCTGGACCCCGCTCACCGTGACCGTCGACAACTCGGGCCACGTCGCCGTCGACGAGTACACCCCGATGCTGGGCGTCTCGCAGGCCGCCGGACAGTTCGGGCCGGCTCACATCACCGTTGAGTACCGCACCGCGGGCGGGCCGTGGACGGCCGCCGCACCGGTCCAGGCTGCGGCCCCCGCGCTGGGCTACGCCCTCGGCAGCGCCGCCACGGTTCCCTCCGGCCAGATCCGGACGATCGACGTCCGGATCAGCTTCGCCGCGGACACCCCCGTCGTACCGTTCGACCTGACGGCGGACGGCAGGGGCCGGGTCGGAACCGCCGACGGCACCTCCCCTACGTCCTCGTACGCGACCAGGATCACGGGCGCGCCCGGCGGCCACGAGGACCCCTTGCGTGTCGACGGTCCCGCCCTGACGGTGAGCGGGGTCCCGGAATCGGTACGGGCGGGCGGCGACTGGACGGAACTCTCCGTCCGGGTGGACAACGCGGGGAAGGGCGAGCTGGCCGCCTTCGACCTGGGCCTGGTTCTGTCCCGGCCCGACTTCGTCTCCATGCAGGTCTCGCAGATCACGGTCGAGGTCCTGCGACCGGGCGCGGACGGGCAGCCGGCGGCCTGGCAGTCCGTCGACATCACCTCGGACGAGGACGGCTACTTCTTCGCCGGCGGCCTCGTGCGCGGCCCGATCGGCGCGGGCGCGGCCTTCGACGTCCCGGTCCGCGTGCGCTTCTCCGCCGACGCCCCGACCGGCTCGGTCTCCTTCTTCGCCTGGGGCACCTCCCAGGTCGACGCGGAAACACCCCCGCCGTGGGCCGGCTCCCACTCGTCACGCCGCCTGACCACCCTCCTGGAACCGGCCCCCGGAGGGGAAGCGCCGGGAGGCGGCACCCCTGGCGGGGAGGCCCCCGGCGGGGAGACTCCGGGAGGCACCCCCGGCGCAGAAACGCCGGGCGGAGAGACCCCCGGAGGGGAAACCCCCGGAGGCGGCACCCCCGGCGGAGAGACTCCCGGAGGTGAAACCCCGGGCGGGGAAACTCCTGGAGGTGAAACCCCAGCAGGTGGCACCCCGGGCGGGGAAACTCCGGGCGGAGGCACCCCCGGCGGGGAGGCCCCCGGAGGCGGCACCCCGGGAGGCGAGACACCCGGCAGCGGCACCCCGGGCGGTGCGCCCGGTGGCAACGTGCCGGTGCCGAACGGTGGCACCGGCACCACCCCGATCAGCACCGTCCCCAACAGCGGGAGCAC
>NZ_JBSGZP010000974.1:0-2062 GCF_053611065.1 Streptomyces sp. NPDC054840 | reverse complement strand
GCGCATGGTCCAGTGCGCCTCGTTGATGAGGACCTGGTCGGCTCCGCCGTCGTAGAAGCCGAGTACGGCGGCGTTGACGTCGGAGGTGAACATCGCGCGGCAGCGTTCCCACTGCGGGGTTCCGGGCAGCACGTCCGCGGGCCAGGTGACGCCGGTGGCGCCTTCCATGTCGGCGGAGATGAGGATCTTCATCGGGCCCCCGGGCGGTCGGTTGCGCTCAGGGTGCCACCCTAGCCGCCGGGGCCCCGGTGGCCGTGGGGCAGCACGCCCCGGCGCGGCGCGCGGTGGTGCCCCCTCGGCGCGCGGCCGGTGGGTGCGCAGCGCCTCGGCCGCGGCGCGTCGGCCCGTGGCTCCGTCGGCCATCGGCTCCGTCGGCCCGTGGCGCAGCAGACTCGTAGCGCAGCAGACTCGTAGCGCAGCAGACCCACAGCCCGTCCGCCCGAGGCTGCGGCCCGCGGACGCGCCGGGTTCACCCGATCCGGTGAGGCCGCTGTCCGGGCCTCACCGTCAACGCCGTTGCTCAGCGCTCCACTTCGGTGGCCAGGTTCTCCAGCACGGAGTCGTAGATCCGGCCGAGGCCCTTGGGCGCGAAGGTGCGCTCGAAGAAGCCGCCGATACCGCCGGCACCGTTCCAGACGGCGGTGACCACGGCCTTGGACTTGCCCTCACCGGCCGGGGTGACCCGCCAGGTGGTGACCATGGAGGAGTTGCGGTCCTTCTCCACCAGCTCGCCGTCGGTGGGCTCGCTGACCTCCAGCAGGCAGTCACGCACGCGCTTGCTGGTGGCCTGGAGCTTCCAGTGCACCAGGGTGCCCTCGCCGTCGCCGCCCTCGCGCACCTCGTACTCGCTGAAGTGCTCGGTCAGCAGCTTCCCGCGGGTCCCGGTGTAGTCCGCCAGCGCGTCGAACACGGTCTCCGCGTCAGCCGCGATGATCCGCTCCGTGGTGGCTTCGACCTGCGCCATAGCTGTTCCTCCCGCAGTTGTGTCCGCTCGTCACGGCGAAGCCAACCACCTCCGGGGCGGTGGCCCAAATCCGGGTCGGACGTGGCAGCGGAGCTTGACCAGGAGCGTGTCCCCGGGCAACTCCTCCAGGTACCTGGTCGTGGCGGTCTCCCGGGGCCCGGGCAGGGGCGGGCGATGGACGCGGGCGTCCGGGCCGTCGCAGTCACCGTGGACGACGGGGTCGTCCTCGCCGTACCACCAGCCGTCGAGGGTGAGCACGTGCCGGTGCGAGGGGGTCCTCGCGCTCTCCGCGGCAGCGAACTCCTCCCGGCCGGTCCAGCCGACGGTCCCGGCGGCGGCTCCTCCGTGGAGGAACCCGCCGAGGTCGTACCGCGGCGGCCTCCAGCAGGGTGGCCACGGCCTGCCGGTAGGCGGCGACCAGCGGGTGGGTGTCGAACGCCGCCCTCGCCTCCTCGTCGACCAGGTGCCCGGCCCGGTAGGCCTCCGAGGTACGCCAGGGCGTGCCCGCCACCACACGGCGCGGCTCCGCCGGCGGGTGGCTCCGGGACAGCTCCCGCCCCAGGTCCCATGCGGCCCGGGCGGCGGCCGGCGCCTCGGCCCGGATCTCGGTGCCCTGCGCGACCGCGCCAACCCCTTCTCGATCCTCACCAAGGGCACGCTGATCCTGCGCGGCCTCCCCCTGCTGCGGGAGGCCGCCGCGGTCACCGAGGTCGGCATCTCGGTCTCGGTCGGCTTCACCGACACCGGGCTCTGGCGGACCGTCGAGCCGGGCACCCCCTCCCCCACCGCCCGGCTCGGCGCCGTATGGACCCTCACCGACGCCGGGATCGAGTGCGGGGTGCTGATGGCCCCGGTCATCCCCTTCGTCGGCGACTCCCCGGAGCAGCTGCGGGTGACCGTACGGGCCGTGGCCGAGGCCGGCGCGACCTCTGTGACACCCCTCGTACTCCATCTGCGGCCCGGGGCACGCGAGTGGTTCACGGCGTGGCTGGGCGCCCACCACCCCCACCTGGTCCCCCGGTACGAGCGGATGTACGCGGGCGGGTCGTACGCGCCCACCTGGTACCAGCGCCGGATCACCCGCCAAGTCCACGAACT
>NZ_JBSGZP010000973.1:0-2063 GCF_053611065.1 Streptomyces sp. NPDC054840 | reverse complement strand
CCTCCGAGGAGGGCTGCGGCCCGGCGTCCTGCTACGGCAAGCGCTCCGTGTCAGCCGCGGAGGGCCTGGACCGCGGCTTCGAGCCGCTTGCCGAAGTCACCGTCCGCCTGACGGAAGTTGTCGATCGCCCGCTCGACGATGTCGTCGCGGGAGACCTTGGCGATGAAGCCGGACAGGTTCTCGATCAGACGGGACTTCTCGTCCTCCGAGTACAGGCGGTAGAGGTTGCCCGCCTGGACGAAGTCGTTGTCCTCGCGGTGGACGGGCGCGGCATGGTTGCCCGTACCGCCGGTCAGCGCGATGGGCTGCCACAGCGGGCGGTCCGTCTGGTGCGGGCCGCCGAAGCTGTTCGGCTCGTAGTTCTTCGCGCCCTTGTGGCGGCCGTCGTACAGGTGGCCGTCACGGGAGTTGGTGCGCGCCTCGGTGGCGTGCGGGCGGTTCACCGGCAGGTGGTCGGCGTTGATGCCGACGCGGTAGCGGTGGGCGTCGCCGTAGCCGAAGAGGCGGCCCTGGAGCATCTTGTCCGGGGACGGACCGATGCCGGGGACGAAGTGCGCGGGGCTGAAGATGCTCTGCTCGACCTCGGCGAAGACGTTCTCCGGGTTGCGGTTGAGCTCCAGCTTGCCGATCTCGATCGGGGGGTAGTCCTCGTGCGGCCACACCTTGGTGAGGTCGAACGGGTTGAAGCGGTAGTTCGCCGCCTCGGCCGCGGGCATGATCTGGACCTGCACGGTCCAGGTCGGGAAGTCGCCGCGCTCGATGGACTCGCGCAGGTCGCGCTGGTGCGAGTCGGGGTCCTCACCGGCGAGCTGGTTGGCCTCGGCCTGGGTGAGATTCTTGATGCCCTGGTCGGTCTTGAAGTGGTACTTGACCCAGAAGACCTCTCCGGCCTCGTTGTTCCACTGGAACGTGTGCGAGCCGTAGCCGTTCATGTGGCGGTAGGACGCCGGGATGCCGCGGTCACCGAACAGCCAGGTCACCTGGTGGGTCGACTCGGGCGACAGACCCCAGAAGTCCCAGACGTTGTCCGCCTCCTGCGAGCCCGTGTAGGGGTCGCGCTTCCGGGTGTGGATGAAATCGGGGAACTTGATGGCGTCCTTAATGAAGAACACCGGGGTGTTGTTGCCGACGAGGTCGTAGTTGCCCTCCTCGGTGTAGAACTTCAGCGCCCAGCCGCGCGGGTCGCGGACCGCGTCGGCGCTGCCGAGGTTGCCGGCGACGGTGGAGAAGCGCAGGAAGGTCTCGGTCTCCTTGCCGACCTCGGACAGGAACGCGGCCCGGGTCCACCGCGAGACGTCGCGGGTCAGCGTGAAGGTGCCGTACGCACCGGCGCCGCGGGCGTGCACCACGCGCTCCGGGATGCGCTCGCGGTTGAAGTGCGCGAGCTTTTCGAGGAGCAGCTGGTCCTGGACCAGAACGGGGCCACCGATGCCGGCGGTCTCGCTGTTCTGGTTGTCGGCGACCGGCGCTCCGGCCTCCGTGGTGAGCGGTCCCTGCGTCACGTGCGCCTCCTGCGTCATCCCTGCGTGTCCTGTCCTTGGCGTTCGCCGTAACCGATCCTACGATGGACTTTGTCTAAGTCAAGTAAGCATCCAAGTCCGCACCGATTCGGGAGTTACACCGAATCCCTCACTGTTAGGCTGGTGTCCATGAGTGACCTGCTGGATCGACTTCGCGGACGCGGCTGGCGCATGACGGCCCAGCGGCGCGTCGTGGCCGAGGTGCTCGACGGTGACCACGTGCACCTGACGGCCGACGAGGTGCACGCGCTCGCGGTGGCCAAGCTGCCCGAGATCTCCCGTGCCACCGTCTACAACACCCTGGGCGAGCTCGTCACGCTCGGCGAGGTGCTGGAGGTCTCCACGGACCGCCGCGCCAAGCGGTACGACCCGAACGCCCACCGGCCCCACCAGCACCTGGTCTGCGCCCAGTGCGGCGCGATCCGCGACGTGCACCCGTCGGGCAACCCGCTGGCCGACCTGCCGGACACGGAACGCTTCGGCTTCGTCGTGTCCGCGGTCGAGGTGACGTACCGCGGCGTCTGCCCGAACTGCGCGGCCGCC
>NZ_JBSGZP010000972.1:0-2066 GCF_053611065.1 Streptomyces sp. NPDC054840 | reverse complement strand
CCCAGGGGCGGTTCGAGGTCACCCTGCCGCACGGCACGTACGACGTGAAGGCCACCCACGCCTCCCGCTGCGTCACCGGCGGCACGGCGAAGGTCACCGTCGCCGGCGACGTCACCGTCGCGGTGAACCTGCCCGAACGCACCGACGCCTACGGCTACGCCTGCGTCGCCGTCGGCGACCGCCCGTACGCCGAGGGGACCCGCCAGCTCGCGCTCACCGGTGACAACACCACCGAACGCGTCGACCTGCCCTTCCCGCTGCCCCTGTACGGCAAGACGTACGGCCAGGCCTGGATCGGCACCAACGGCACCGTGAGCTTCGGCGGCAACCACACCGGCGACATCAACGGGGACCTCCCGAGCACGGCAACGCCCAACGCGGCCCTGTACCCGTTCTGGGACGACCTCGTCGTCGGCGCCCCGGGCAGCGGCTCCGGCGTCTTCACCGGCGTCACCGGCACCGCCCCGCACCGGAGCTACGTTATCGAGTGGCGCCAGGTGTCCCACTGGTCGGCGCAGACCGACAAGTTCTCCTTCTCGGCCACCATCGGCGAGGACGGCACCGTCTCCTACTCCTACAAGGGGACCGGCGGCACCGGGATCAAGGGCGGCTCCACCGCCACGGTCGGTGTGGAGAACGCGGCCGGTACCGACGCCTTCAGGTACTCCTTCAACAGCGCGGTCATCACGGACGGCCTGTCCATCGCCTTCCGGACCACCAAGAGCGGTGTGGTGGCGGGCCGGGTGCTCGACGCCAATGACGGCAACGGCGTCGCGGGTGCCACGGTGACCGTCGGCACGGGTGACACGGCGGTGTCGGCGACCACGGCCGCGGACGGCGGATACGTCGTCCAGAGCCCGTCCGGCTCGCTGCCCGTCTCGCTGGCGGCGCCGCAGTACGAGCCCGCGACGGCGACGGTGAACGTGAAGGCCGCCGACGTCACCGCCGTCACCCAGTCCCTGCGCACCGGAAAGGTGTCGGCCTCCAAGCCGTCGGTCGAGGTCGTGCTCCCCGCGAACCAGCAGCGGACGCGGACCGTGGACCTGACCAACCCGGGCCTCGGAACCGCGTTCACGGTGTCCGAGGAGGCGACCTGGCTGACCGCCACCCCGGCGACCGGCAACCTCGCGACCGGCGCGAAGGTCCCGGTCACCCTTTCCGTGGACACCACGGGACTGACCCCGGGCGCGGTCCTCACCACCGATCTGAAGATCACCTCCGCGAGCGGCCGGACCCCGGTCCTCTCCGTCCCGGTCAAGGTCGTCGTACCGCGCTATCAGGTCGGCCTGGACGCGGGCTCCGGCTACACGACCACGGACGGCCTGGGTGACGCCTGGTCCCCGGACCGCAAGTACACCCCCGGCTCCTACGGCTACCAGGGCAACAGCACCGTGGAGGCCACCGGCCGCACCATCGCCGGCACGGACGACCAGCGGCTGTTCCGCAACGCCCGTGAGGGTATGTACGAGTACCGCTTCGACAACGTGCCGAACGGTACCTACACGGTGGAGCTGGGCTTCGCGGAGCTCTCGTCCATCCAGCCGAACAAGCGCGTCTTCGACGTCCTGGCCGAGGGCACGCAGGTCCTGCCCTCCCTGGACATCCGCCTGGAGGCGGGCTCCTACACGGCGCTGACCCGTACCTACACGGTCACGGTCACGGACGGCGTGCTCAACGTCCGCTTCGTCACGCACAGCGGATTCGGCAAGCCCCTGCTGAACACCCTGCGGGTGACCGACCGCCCGGACAAGAACGGGTCCGGCCGGTAGATCACGGGGGCGGGGTGCCTGCGGGCGCCCCGCCCCTTCGCGTCGCGGTGGCATTCGGGTGGCGGGAGCGCGGACTCCGCGGCAGCCTGCCAGGAGGCCGGTACCCGGCTCGTTAACGTGGGCGACCATGATCCCCCTGTGCGACCAGGCCACCGCCGTCCGGGCCCTCGTGGAGTCCGCCGACCCGGGGGCGGTGTGGGCCGTCGGCGGACCGGAGGGCCCACAGGCGGCCTCGGAGGGCGGGCACGCGGCCGAGGCCGCCTTCGACGTGGACGGCCTCAGCGCCGTCCTCGCGCT
>NZ_JBSGZP010000971.1:0-2070 GCF_053611065.1 Streptomyces sp. NPDC054840 | reverse complement strand
GCCGGCCTTGAGCAGCAGTTCGGCCTTGTTCATCTCGGTGTCTTCCTGGTTGGTGCTCACGCGTCCCCGCCCTCCTCGATCTTGCGCCCGGCGTACAGCGCCGCGGCCATCCGCATGCCCTCGGACCAGGCCACCGGTCCGACCTCGGTCAGGCGTACCGCCCGGCCGTCCTCGTCGTGCCAGCTCAGCGCGCCGGTGGTCGTCTCGTCCTCGTAGTAGGGTTCGCCGATCCAGACGGCGGCCTCGGCGGCGGACCCGGAGTCCCGGACCTTGCAGGTGGCGTAGCCGCCGGAGACCCGGTAGCCGAGGCTCGTGGCCCGGGCGGCGAGGCTGAAGCGGGTGGGGAATACCCCGCCCGCGTAGTCGCGGACCTCGGTGGCGGTGGCGGCGACCTCGGCGGGCTTGCGCCAGGTGGCCCGGTGGATCTGCTCGACCCGCTGCACGATGCCCAGCTCGGCGGCGAAGTCCCGTACGTCGTCCAGGTCGGGCAGCAGCACCGGGTGCGGCAGTGTCACCGTGCGCGGGGAGAGCCGTACGGTCTCGCCGTCGAGGTTGACCACCTTCAGCTCACCGGAGGCGGTGGCGTCCCGCAGGAAGCCCACCTCGTCCGGGTCGTCACCGACGACGGCCACGTCGCGCAGGGTGCTCTGCCAGGCCTCGTCCGGCCAGACCCTGGCGAGCAGTTCGGTCGGCACGGGCAGCGAGGAGACCATCCAGCTGTCGACCTGTGCGGCGCAGGCCGCCTCGTGCCGGTCGAGCCATTCGGCCAGCCTGCGCAGCCGGTCCACCTCGGGATGGTCCTTCAGGGCCTTGGGCAGTGTCTTCAACTGCCGTCCCGCCGTCCGCCCGGTGGTGGACCTCGCCGTCACGCGTCCCTCCACCAGAGCGATCTCGTACCCCTCGCCCGCCGCCAGCCATGCCATCAGCCGTGCCCCTCCGCCTGTACCGTTCCGGTTCCGCGCAGCCCTGACAGGGGGGAGCCCTCCCCCCTGAGCTGCGGTATGCCGGGAGACTAGCGAGAGCCACTGACAACGCCCGCCGGAGGGGCCTCAGTAGGTTGATTGTCCGGTTCTGGGTAGTGTCTCCGGGACAGCGTGCGGAGCGGTACCGGCTCGGGGTGGGGTTATGCGACGTCAGATACGTGTGACGGGTGCGGTGCTGGGGACGCTGCTGCTGGCCACCGCAACCGGGTGCTCCGGTCCGGTCGCGCCGGGCGGCGGGGACCCGAAGGCGTCCGCGCCCGCGGAGCCGCCCTCCACCGCGGCGCCGAAGTCGCCGAACGCACCCGGCGACGACGCCGAACCGGCCGGCGGGGACGTGCTGCCCGGTATGGTCAGCACCGCTGTGGCGCGCGCCCAGTTGGCGGCGCTCAAGGTTTCGCCGGTCGGGACGATGGCGGGTTACAGCCGGGACAGGTTCACGCACTGGGCGCAGCAGGGCAACAAGTGCGACACCCGTGAGGTGGTCCTCGAGCGCGACGGCACCGACGTCACCCGGGACGCCGAGTGCAAGGCCGTCTCCGGCAGCTGGAAGAGCCTCTACGACGGGGTGGTCGTCACCGACGCGGGAAAGATGGACATCGACCACATGGTGCCGCTCGCCGAGGGCTGGCGCTCGGGCGCGGCCGGCTGGGACTCCGCGCGGCGCAAGGCCTTCGCCAACGATCTGGCCCATCCCCAGCTGCTGGCCGTGACCGCGGCCTCGAACCGTTCCAAGGGCGACCAGAGTCCCGACCTGTGGCAGCCGCCGGACAAGGCGAGCTGGTGCCGGTACGGGCGGGCCTGGACCACCGTGAAATCCACGTACGGACTGACCGTCACCGAACCGGAGAAGAAGATGCTCACCACGATGCTGGACACCTGCGCCTCATGACGCAGCCGCACCGATGGCAGGACGAGGTGCTCGCCGGGCCGGGCGGCGCGATGACCGACGAGGTCGGCGTGATCACCGGCCCGCTGACGCTGCGTACCACGGTCGCGGCCGGGGGCCTGGTCCGGTTCGACGTCCAGTACAAGGACGCCGACGAGTGGTACACGCTCACCGGCAGCCCCCGGGCCCACCACGGCGCCC
>NZ_JBSGZP010000970.1:0-2071 GCF_053611065.1 Streptomyces sp. NPDC054840 | reverse complement strand
GATTGGCGGGGCGTTTAGCGTTGTCTGAAAACCGCTTGCCCCCGGTCCGCCTGCTTGGTGGGATGCAGGGGCTTCGACGGCGGGAGGAGACGGCTTGGCGGTGTTCGGGTGTGCGGGCTGCGGTGCGGTCCTGACTGCGGCGGTGTCGGAGGTGGCGTTGCCGATCCACCTGGCCGACACCCACTGGGAGAAGCTGCATCCGCCACTGCTGGAGGCCGGGTCCTACGCCGTCGACCCCGCACCGTACGGGCCGCCGTGGCGGCCGTGGGACGAGGTCGGGGCGCGCGAGGCGGCGGAGCGGGGGCGCTTCGCGCCGTTCGGCGCGCTGTCCGACGGGCCGTCGAACACCGTTCTCCTCGCGCCCGGCGACATGCGCGGCACCAGGCTGATCCTTGAGCGGGCCGGGGGCTACTGCATGGGGATCGACGGAAGGGACGGCCCGAACCTTGCCTGTCTGGGCTGCGATCTGCCGGTTGGAACGAGGATGGACGACTGCGGGTGCTGGCAGGTCGTCCGGCTCGTCCCGCAGGCGGTAGTACGGCTGCCCAGCCCGCCGGAGCGGCCGATCATGGACTGGGCGGAGCTGCTGGCCACCGGCGCGCTGTGGCACCGGCTGAGCGAGTACCGGGACATCCCGGCGGGCGTGGCTCTCGCCCAGGTGGTGGTGGCCGCCGGGGGCGCGCCGGTCGAGGCGGCGCCCGGGCCGGTCGCTGAGCTCCTCGGCCGGGCACTTGGCGCGCTGCTGCCTGCCGGGGAAGGTTCGAAGCGGCTGGACCTGGCGGGGCCGGGGTTCGGCGAGCCAGCCGCTGACCTTGTGCTGGTGCCGGTCCATCCGCAGACCGGAGACCTGTGGCAGCCGCGCGCCGGGGCGGTGCCGGTACCTGTGGATGCCGGGCTCTGGGCCGAGCTCGCCTTCCCGCCGCATCGGACCCGACTGCCGGTGGTCGGCGGACTGCCGGCAGGCGTGGAGCGGGACGACCCACTGCCGCCGCACCTGTGGTACCCGTTCCAGCCGTCCAGGGAGGCGTGCCAGTACACGCTCGCGCGGATGCCCGCCGTCAGGGAACCGTGGCTGCGGGCGATCTACGACCGAGGATGCTGAACCGTCAGAGGCAGAGCAGACCCCGACGTTGGGATCGACGTAGACGACGTGGTCATAGACCGAGTAGCAACTGGGACCAGGGGCGCACTCTGATCACATGTGACTGACCGACATCACACATTCAACTTCAGTAACCCTCTTCCGCCCCGGCGGAGCCGGCCATCGCCACCACACCCCGGCTGCTCACGTCGCGCAGCTACGCGACCGGTGTCCTCACTCCGCCTCGAAGCCGTTCTCCAGATATACGGTGCGCTGCTGCTCCCTGGCCGCGGCGCAGGCCTGGACCCGGCGGGCCAGCACGGGGACCAGGAGCCGCCCGACTTCCTCGACCTCCACGAACGCATGGCCGCGGAGCTCCTCCTTCTGGAGCCGGATTGAGGCGAGTTGCTTGTGCGAGAGCCGACCGCCGTCGAAGACCAGCACCAGGCCCTCGCTGCGCTCAGGGCGATGGGCGGTCCAGTCGACACCCAGCAACGCCCCGGGCCGCATGTCGAGGCCAAGTTCTTCCCGTACTTCGCGACGGGCACCGTCGCGGGGGGACTCGTCGGCTTCCACCGCTCCGCCGGGGATTTCCCACGGGTCCTTGTAGACAGGGTCGACGAGGAGCACCCGGCTGAGGTCGTCGAAGAACAGCACCCCCGCCGCCATTCGCTTGCGCGGCAAGGCCCGGTCGTAGGCCGAGACAACGGGGGAGGGCACCTCAAGGCTCGTCATGCCACGAGCCTAGCCATGCCCGCCCACGGACCGGCCGCGATGCAGCGGTGGGCCGGAATCACAGACCGCACACTCCTCGGGGCCGGCCGGCCCGGCCGCGCGAGGACTCATACGCCAGAACGAGCCGGTCACCGTCGGCCCGCGCGCTCCATGTGCGGCGCCGGCCCCACCGCCGAGAAATCGGCGGTGGGGCGGGGCGCAGCGGCGCCGTTCGCCGGGTGAGGGCCGGGGCGTGGCGGGGGTTCAACCACTCCC
>NZ_JBSGZP010000969.1:0-2076 GCF_053611065.1 Streptomyces sp. NPDC054840 | reverse complement strand
GGCTGAATTTGCCGAGGCTGCAGCTTCCGTCCCCGCCGGCGTTCGAGGAGCGGCCGGGCCCGTCGCAGGTGACAGGCGAGCCCGGAGCGGAGCGGCCCGGCGGCGGGCGTCGCGGACCGAGAGGGGGAGCGGGGACCAGCCCGCGAGGCGGCCCAGGGAGACCACCGGCGGGTGGACCGGGGAGACGGCCATGATCTCCGCCGGGGTGCCGATGACCGGGGCCGCGCCCGGCGACGGGAGGAGCAGGACCTGGTCGGCGTACTGGACGACCCGCTCCAGCCGGTGCTCCGCCATCAGCACCGTCGTGCCCAGGTCGTGCACCAGGCGTTGCAGGACCGCGAGGACCTCCTCGGCCGCCGCCGGATCCAGCGCGGACGTCGGTTCGTCCAGCACCAGCACCTTGGGGTGCGGGGTGAGGACCGAGCCGATCGCGACCCGCTGCTGCTGGCCGCCGGACAGCGTCGCGATCGGCCGGTCGCGCAGCTCGTTCAGACCCAGCAGGTCCAGGGTCTCCTCCACCCGGCGACGCATCACCGCAGGTGGCAGGCCCAGGGACTCCATGCCGTAGGCCAGCTCGTCCTCGACCGTGTCCGTCACGAAGTGCGCGAGGGGGTCCTGGCCGACCGTGCCGACCACGTCCGCGAGCTCACGCGGCTTGTGGGTGCGCGTGTCCCGGCCGGCGACCGTGACCCGGCCCCGCAGGGTGCCGCCCGTGAAGTGCGGGACCAGCCCGGAGACCGCCCCCAGCAGGGTGGACTTGCCGACGCCCGACGGGCCGATCAGCAGCGTCAGCTGCCCCTCGGGGATCACCAGGTCGACGCCCTGCAGGGAGGGGCCGGGCGCGCCCTCGTAGGTGACCGACACCTGCTCGAAGCGGATCACTGCGACGCCTCCTTGGGCGGTACGGGTGCCACGAAGGCGGGCAGCAGGCCGATCAGGATCGCGGCCGCCGGCCACAGCGGGAGCGTGGGGGCCGTCAGCGGGACCACGCCCGGGTGCAGAGCGGCGGGGTCGACGGAACCGGCGTGGATCAGCAGGGCGGCGACGGCCGCGCCCGAACCGGCGACCAGCCAGGCGCGCGCACCCCAGCGGTCGGGCCGGTAGCGGGTCCGCACCGAACGGCGGCCGCCGAGACGCAGGCCCGCGACCGCCAGAGCGGCGCCGACGCCGAGCACGGGGAGCCCGTACGCGGCACCCTGCGCGGCGAGCAGTCCGTACGTGCCGGCGCACATGCCGAGGAGCCCGCCGAGGGTGAGGGCGTTGGTGGTGTGGCGGACGGCGGGCGGGACCTCGGCGGTGCGGCCGTAGCCGCGGGCGTCCATCGAGGCGGCGATCGCGACGGAGCGTTCCAGGGCGCCCTCCAGGACCGGCAGGCCGATCTGGAGGATCGCCTTCACCCCGCCGGTGGGGCGGCCGCGCAGCCGTCGGGCGGTCCGCAGGCGGACGACGTCGGCGACCATGTTCGGCGCGAAGGTCATGGCGACGACGACGGCCACCCCGGCCTCGTACAGGGCGGCCGGGAGTGACTTCAGCAGCCGCGCCGGATTGGCGAGGGCGTTCGCGGCGCCGACGCACACCAGGAGCGCGGCCAGCTTCAGGCCGTCGTAGAGGGCGAAGGCGAGCTGCTCGGCGGTGACGCGGCCGCCGAAACGGATGCCCTGGGCCCAGTCCGGGAGCGGGATCTCCGGAAGGGTGAAGAGGGTGTGCGAGCCGGGGACGGGGGAGCCGAGGAGCATGGAGAAGAGCAGGCGCAGGCCGATGACGAAGAGGCCGAGCTTGAGGAAGGCGCCGTAGGAACGGGCCCAGGGCGCGTCGGTGCGGCGGGCCGCGACCACATATCCGGCGACGCCGATGATCAGCCCGAGCAGGAGCGGGTTGGTGGTGCGGGAGGCGGCGGTGGCGAGGCCGAGGGCCCACAGCCACCAGGCCCCCGCGTGCAGGGCGGTGGCCCGAGCGGCCTGCGGGGGCTTCCACCTTTCGTACGTCGGCCGGTGCGGGGGATCCTGCGCCCCGGCCGGGCTCCGCCGGGCCGGTGGCACGCCTTCGGGTGCGGCTCCGGTGGGGGTGTGCCTTCCC
>NZ_JBSGZP010000968.1:0-2081 GCF_053611065.1 Streptomyces sp. NPDC054840 | reverse complement strand
AAGCCGAACGGCTCACCGCCGCACTCGCCGCCGAACGGGGGGTCGTCGGCGTCGGCTCGTACTGGCGCACCCAGCTGCCCGCAATGCGCTCGGAGGACGGCCGTCAGGCGCTTGTCGTCGCCCGCGTCCAAGGCGACGAGAAGGCGGCCACCGCGGCCCTGGAACGCATGGCCCCGCGCTACGAGGGCGAGCACGGCGCGGTGCGGGTGTCCCTGGGCGGCCCCGCGGCGGTGCAGCGCGAGGTCACCCAAACCATCCAGGAAGACCTGCTGCGCGCCGAGCTGATCGCCCTGCCGGTCACCCTCGTCCTGCTCGTCCTCGTCTTCGGCAGCGCGGTCGCCGCCCTGCTCCCCCTCGGCGTAGGCATCGTGGCCATCCTCGGCACCAATGCCGTCCTGCGCGGACTCACCGAGGTCACCGACGTCTCCGTCTTCGCCCAGAACCTGACCACCGCGCTCGGCCTCGGACTCGCCGTCGACTACGCCCTGTTCATCGTCCGGCGGTTCCGCGAGGAACTCGCCGCCGGGCGCGATCCGGTCGCCGCGGTCGGAGTCACCCTGCGCACCGCCGGGCGCACCGTGCTCTTCTCGGCGCTCACCGTCGCCGTCTCGCTCTCGGCGATGCTCTTCTTCCCCATGTACTTCCTGCGCTCCTTCGCCTACGCCGGGGTCGCGGTGGTCCTGCTCGCAGCCGCGGCCGCACTGATCCTGCTGCCGGCCGCCCTCGTGCTCCTCGGCGAGCGGGTCAACGCCCTCGACCTGCGCAGACTGTGGCGGCGGGGCCGGCCCGAGGCGGCCACGACCGGGCCCGCGGAGACGGGCAGAGGCTGGCACCGGACGGCCGCTCTCGTGATGCGGCGCGCCCCGGTGTTCGCCGTGGCCACCACCGTGGGCCTGCTGCTCCTCGGACTGCCCTTCACCGGCGTCAAGTTCGGCACGGTCGACGACCGGCAGCTCCCGAAGGACGCCCCCTCCCACGTGGTACAGGAGCAGATCCGCGTCGGCTTCCCGGACAGTCCCGGCGGTGGTCTCACCGTGCTCGCGGAGGGAGCGCCCGGCCCTGAGAGCCTCACGGCCTACCGGGACCGGCTGGCCGCACTGCCCGGGGTGATCCGGGTCGACGGGCCGATCGGCTCCGCGACGGGAAGCCGGTACACCTCCTTCTCGGTGTCCGTCGAGGGCGAGGCCGTGGGAGAGACGGCCCGGGACCTGGTCGACGACGTCCGCGCCGTGGACGCCGGCTTCAAGACCTCGGTGACCGGACAGGCGGCCGTCCTCGTCGACGCGCAGCAGGCCATCGCCGGCGCGCTGCCCGCGGCGGCGGCCCTGGTGGTCCTCGCCACGCTGCTGCTCGTGTTCCTGCTCACCGGGAGCCTGCTGATACCGCTGCAGGCGGTGCTGCTCAATGCCCTCAGCCTGACCGCGATGTTCGGGGCGGTGGTGTGGGTGTTCCAGGAGGGCAACCTCTCCGGGCTCCTCTCCTTCACCACCACCGGCGACATAGAGACCACCCTGCCGGTGCTCATGTTCTGCATCGCCTTCGGACTCTCCATGGACTACGGGGTGTTCCTCATATCCCGCATCAAGGAGGAGTACGACCGGACCGGGGACCACGAGAGCGCCGTCCGGTCGGGGCTGGCCCGCACCGGCGGGCTGATCACCGCGGCGGCCGTGATCCTGGCGGTGGTGATGGTGGCCATCGGCACCTCCCGGGTCACCAATACCAAGATGCTGGGCCTCGGGATCGCGCTGGCGGTCCTGATGGACGCCATGGTCGTCCGCAGCCTCCTGGTCCCGGCGGTGATGAAGCTGACGGGCCGCGCCACCTGGTGGGCCCCGGCCCCGCTGCGCCGCCTGCACGAGAGGATCGGCCTGAGCGAGGGCGAGTCGGCGCCCCGGACGCCTGAGCCGGACCGGATACCCGTGGGAGCGGGTACCTAGCGCTGTAACCGAATGAAGGGGGGCGGGGGCGGGTGAGGCGTGCGCGGGCCGTCCCCGGACCGCGCCCTGTCGCTTATACACAACGCCGAGCCCACGATACGGCTCCTCCGCGCCACAGCCGGGCGCTGCGTGTCCCGGGCG
>NZ_JBSGZP010000967.1:0-2087 GCF_053611065.1 Streptomyces sp. NPDC054840 | reverse complement strand
GGGCCCGTACGACACCCAGGTGCCGTACGGGCCCTTTCCTCACTTCCGGGGAGCTGATGGTTCGTAACGCCCCCTCGGGGGCCGGTCCCAGGCCCTGCGGAGCGCCACCGGACCGGCGGCGACAGGCCGGTCGACGGATACCCGATCGGCTGACCGGCGCAGTCCGGCTATGCTCTGGGGTGAGCACCTGGAGGGCCATTAGCTCAATTGGCAGAGCAGCGGACTTTTAATCCGTTGGTTGTCGGTTCGAGTCCGACATGGCCTACCGCTCGCAGGGACGGGGAGACATCCTCCGACCTGCGGCTGAGCGCCCTACCCAGCTTCGGCCGGGTGGGGCGCTCGGTCGTTTCCGGGCTCCCGCGTGAGCGTGGGCGGCTCGGCGGGAGCGTCGGCGCACTTGGGCCGGAAGAGGGACAGCAGAGGTCCGGTCATCATCGTGGTGACCACGGCCATGAGCACCATCATCGAGTACAGGGATCCGTCCAGCAGGCCCAGTTCGAGTCCGACTCCGAGGATCACCAGCTCCGTGAGCCCCCGGGTGTTCATCAGGGAGGCCAGGACCGCGGCGGAGCCGTGCGGGAGCCTCTGGGTGCGGGCGGCGAGGTAGGTGCCGCCGAACTTGCCCCCGACGGCCACCAGCATGATCAGGGCGAGTTCGCCGAGCCCGGGCAGGCCGATACCGCCCAGGTCCACCTGGAATCCGGCGACCACGAAGTAGAGGGGCAGCAGCAGCCCCGTGAGGTGGCCCGTGCGTTCGTGGAGGATCTCGCGCAGCGCCGACGTCCCGTCCCGGGGGACGACCACGCCGAAGAGGAACGCGCCGAAGATGTGGTGCATGCCCATGGCCTCGGTGGCGGCGGCCGACAGCAGCGCTCCCGTCAGGAGGGCCGCGAAGCGCAACGGGCTGAGGGGCCCGGCCCTGCCGCCGGGCGCCAGGAACCGGCGCAGCAGGGGCCGCACCGCGCACAGCATGACCAGCAGGTAGGGAAGTACGAGCAGGACCCGCCAGTGACCGTCCCCGGCGCCGACGGAGGCGTTGACTCCGGCGAGGGCCGCCCAGGCGACCACGTCGACGACGGCCGCCGCGGCCAGTGCGATCCCGCCCACGACGGTCCGGCTCAGCCCTCGGGCGGTGAGGACGCGGGCCAGTACCGGGAACGCGGTGACCGAGACGGACAGTCCGACGAAGACGGCGAACGCCGCGGTGTCGGAGCTCTGATGGCTGCGCATGAGGACGAACGCCAGCCCGATGCCGAGGAGGAACGGCACGGCCGACGAGCCGATGGCCGCGGCGGCCGTCACCCGGGCGTTGCCCCGCAGCGTGGCGCCCTCGATCTCCAGACCGACCGCGAACATGAACAGGGCGACGCCGAGGTTGGCCATCGCGGCGAGCATCGGACGCACCTCGGCGGGCAGCAGGGTCTCGCTCAGGGCGTCCCCGAGCAGCGTCGGACCGAGCACCACGCCGCCGATGATCTCCCCTATGACGGCGGGCTGCCCCACTCGTGTCGCCAGGTGACCGAGCCCCCGCGCCATGGCGAGGACGAGTGCGATGTCGATGAAAAGGAACTGCAGTTGATGACTGGTCACTTTCCCGGGCCTCGTCGATCGGTGCGTGTGGTGGGCGCCACGGGCTGTGGCAGTCGCTGCGAGACGCGACGGCTGCCACAGAACCGCTCGCGACCTCGGTCGGTGGTGCGGCTTGCGGCTCAGCGCCGGGCCGGCGAAGAGGAAGACGGCACCGAGCGCGCCGGCGACGATCGCCGAAGTCGTCTCGGCGGGGTTCTGGCTTGCGTTGAGCACCACGGTGACGATGCCCCGTGACCGGGCTGATGCAGGTGAAGACGGCGATGAGGATCTTGACCTCGGGATGAATGCCGCTCTCGCGTTCCGCCTTCGGTCCCGCCGCGGTGCACGCCACTGTGGCCGACTCCGACACGGCCCCACCGGCCCCGCTGCAGCGCATCGGCTTCCGCCACGTGCGGGACGTGCGGGAGGACGACGGGAGCCCGCCCCGTGTGTGACCCGGTACCGGGATCCCGTCGCCTGACGGCCGTACGCGAAGCGCCCCGCCCGAGGGACCGGGC
>NZ_JBSGZP010000966.1:0-2093 GCF_053611065.1 Streptomyces sp. NPDC054840 | reverse complement strand
CCGGCGCCCGCACCCATCCCCTCCCTGGCCATCGGCGAGGCGGCCGAGAAGGCCGCCGCGGCCGTGCCGGGCGGAAAGGTGGCGGGTCTGCGCGCGGTCGCACAGGAGGGCGGCGGCAGCGCCTGGCTGGCCGTGGTCATCGGCTCCGACGGGGTCCGGCACGCGGTCACCGTGTCCGGCACGGACGGCACGATCACCAGCAACACCACCAAGGACCGCTAGGGGCTGTCCCGTAGGCCCCGGTGGATCGGCGCACGGCGTCGGATGCGGTGCATCGTCGTGCGCCCGTCGGGGATGACGGGACAGTCCCTCCGTCCGCTCGGGTCCGCGCCTTTCCGTGGGGCGCGGTTTCTGATCAGGTGGAAGGGGAGAGCGAGATCGGGGTCGCCCAGCGCTGAGATCGGGGCCGCCATCCAGATCGTGAGGTCGTTGGCGATGTCGTTGATGCTGTCGAGGTGGTGAACTCGGCCTCGTAAGGGTGGTGTCGCGGCGGACGACCTCGTAGCCGCCGTCGCCGGCACCTGCCGCAGCCGGGGCACGGGTCGGGAAGGCGACCAGGCGAGCCGAGAGCATCATCGAGCGCTACAGCCTCAGAGGTCGAAAGACACGCTTGCCCAAGCGTCAACGCGGTGCGGGCGGGCCGGGCGGGACTTTGCCGACAGCCCTTGGAGCTACGGGGTCATGGCCCGGCCGCCGATACCGGGGGCCCCGCCGAGCTGGCCGCGCCACCAGGCCTCCATCGCGCCGCCGTCCATGCCTGCCCAGGCCGGGGTCCGCTCGACCTGGGCGCGGCCCAACCGCCGGGCGAGCGCGACCAGCTCCCGTCCGGCGGCGCCGCGGGTCTCCTCGTAGCCGCGCAGCAGTTCCTCCAAGGACCCGCCGCGGCGCCACCCGTCGGCGAGGGCGACGGCGTCCTGGAGGGCCTTGGCCGCGCCGCTCGTGTTGTGCGGCCGTACGACGCTCGCCGCGTCCCCCGCCAGCAGCAGCCGGCCGGCGGCGGTGCGCCTGGTCCCCATGTCGTAGATCGGCTGGACGAAGGTGTCCGCAGGGTCGGTCAGCGCGAGCGCCCGCCCCCAGTACGGCGGGAACTCGCGATCGAGCAACACCGCCAAATGGCCCGCCGCACCCGGGCCGAGGCCGCCCGGCGGGAAGCTCGTCGGATCGTCCTGGCGCAGCTGCTCGTCCTGCGGCGGAGAGGCGTAGAGCACCCAGTTCACCCGCGGTCCGGCCGGCCCGGGAATCCGGTAGATGACGCAGGAACCGCCCGGGAAGCAGACCGTGGTCGCCGCCTCCGGCGCCGAGCCCGCGACGCTCCCGAGCTGCGCGAGCAGCGCCGCGTCGAAGTTGCCGCGCCAGCACACGTAACCGGCGTACTGCGGCCGGGCATCCGGACAGAGCGCCGCGCGCACCACCGACCGGTACCCGTCGGCTCCGACCACCAGGTCGTACCGCTCGACGGACCCACCCGCGAACCGGACGTCGACGCCCGCGCCCCCCGCTCCCTCGACGCCCGTCACCGTCTCCCCCTGCCGGTAGACCACCGAGCCCGGCACAAAGTCCCGGAGGCCTTGCCAGAGCAGGCCCCAGTGGTAGGAGTGGAAGGGGAACGGCTGCTCCCAGATCACGCGGCCTCCCGCCCCGTGAGCATCGTCGCGGACCACCCAGCGGCGCCGCTCCAGTCGGTGCGCCGCGATCCCCCCGGGCAGCGCACCGTTCGCGCCGAGCTCGGCGGCCCGCTCGTCGTGGATGCACAGTCCGACGCCCCGGTCCTGCAGCCGCCCTCGCGTGCGCTCCAGTACCACCACCTCACCCGCACCGCCGCCGTGGCGACGGCGCAGCCCGCGATGCTGCCGCCGACCACCGCGATCGTTTCCGCCCCGCATATGACCTGCCTCCCCTCATGCCGCCACTCCTCTTTACCCTCACCGGGCAGGAGTCATCCTGGTGAAGACCGCGTCGGGACGCGTCCCACCGGATCGCGTCGCAGCGACATCCGATCGTGTGACAGAAGCAGCGGAGGGGAACCGTTCGGGCGCGCGTCGGCGGAAGCGGCGCTCGGCGGGCACACCGGGGCGCGCGCGGGCGGACCGGGG
>NZ_JBSGZP010000965.1:0-2096 GCF_053611065.1 Streptomyces sp. NPDC054840 | reverse complement strand
CTCCCGTCCTGCGTCACCGGGTCGTGTCCCCCGTCCCGGTCACGGTAGGAGGCACCCGGTCCGCTCCGCAGCCCCGTGTCGGCGGTGCGGACCGGGTCTCCTGTCCGTTGCTCCCAGTCTGGCGTCCGCGCAGGTGGGAGCCCATCCGCGCACGTACTCATTTCCGTGCCTAGGTACGGATACTCAGCCGTCGCGGCCGGCCCCACCAGTTCTACGGGCCCGCGCGCCCGCGCGGCACCGCCGACTGGGGGGTGGTGGCGCGCCGAGGTTCAGCGGTTGCCGCTGACCCGGCCCCGCAGCAGCAGCGACAGCGCCGAGTGCACGTCGTCCAGGGACCGCTCGCTCTGGAAGGACTGCCAGTCCAGGGCGGCCACCAGCACCATGCCGACCATCGCGGCCGCCGTGAGCGGCACATCGATCTCGGAGCTCAGCTCACCGCGCTCGACGCCCTCGCGCAGCACGTTCTCCACGACGGCCACCGCCTCCTGCCGGACCACCATGAGCGTGGACTGCCACGCGCGGTTGGTGCGCCACAGCTCGGCGACGTACAGCTGGGTGAAGGCCGGGTACCGGTCGATGAAGACGAGCCCCGCCCGGATCATCGCGTCGAGCGCCTCGACCCGGCTGCCGCCGCGGGCCTCCGTCTCCTCCGCGGCCGTCCGCAGGGAGACCGTGAGCAGGCCGACGCCGTGCCGCAGCAGCTCCTCGAAGAGCTCGTTCTTGCTCGCGAAGTTGTAGTAGACGGTGCCCTTCGCGACGCCCGCCCGCTCGGCGATCTCATCGACCGTGGTCGCGGAGAAACCCTGCTCGGCGATCAGGGTGACGGCCGCTTCGTAGAGCTTCTGCCGGGTGATCGCACGACGGCCCCCGCCGGTACCCGTACCGGTGCTGCTGCTTTCCATGGCGCTGATTGTCACAGGTCAACACGTCCCTACAGGCTCAGTTCCGGGTGCAGTCGGTCCATGGTCCACACCTGCTTGCCGCGGGCGGCGAGCGCGGTGAGGGCCAGGGCGCCGGCGGTGAAGGCCAGCAGGACCGCGCCGCCCTGCCATACCGGGGCGAGGTCGCCGCCGGTGATGAGGCGGCGCAGGCTCTCGACGATGTACGACATCGGCAGGTACGGGTGGATCCAGTTGAAGAAGTCCGGGCTGGTCTGGACGGGGTAGGTGCCGCCCGCCGAGGTCAGCTGGAGCATGAGGACGGCCAGCACCAGGATCCGCCCGGCGGCTCCGAACTTGGCGTTGAGCCACTGGACGATCGCCGCGAAGCAGGCGGTGACCAGCACCAGGAAGCCGATGGTGAGGGCCGGGTGGGCCATCTTCAGGCCGAGGCCGGACGCCCAGTGGAGTACGGACATCAGCAGGGCCACCTGCGCGATGCCGAGGCCCGCCACGGGCAGCCAGCCGGCGAGGGCGACCCGCCAGGGCGAGGCACCGGCGGCCAGGGCCCGCCGGTTCAGCGGGGCGATCAGCATGTAGGCGACCATCGCGCCGACCCAGAGGGAGAGCGGGATGAAGTAGGGGGCGAAGCCGGTGCCGTAGTTGGGCGCCTTGTGCAGGGACTGGTTGGCGAGCTGGACCGGGTCGGCCATGACCTGGGTGCGCCGGTCGCGCTGCTGCTGGTCGTAGTCGGGGATCTTGCCGGCGCCCTCGTGCAGGCCGCCGGCGAGTTCGCCGGTGCCGTCGACGAGCTTGTACATGCCGCCGTCGAGCTGGTGAGCGCCGTCGCCGAGCTTGCCGACGCCGTCGGTGAGGGCGCCGGAGCCGGTGGTGGCGGAGCCGAGGCCGGTGTGCAGCTGGGCCATGCCGGCGGAGACCTTGTGGGCTCCGGTGTTGAGGGCATTGACCTTGGCGACGGCCGCGTCGAGGTCACCCGCGAGCTGGGGAGCCTTGTCGACGAGCTCGCGGGCCTTCCTCTCCAGGTCGGTGAGCTGGGTGCGGAGCTTGCCGACGTCACCGTTCGCGTTCTTGACCAGGGCGCTGACGTCCCCGCTGAGCTCGGCGGCCTCGGCCGCGCTGTCCCTGACCTTCTTCAGGTCGGGGCAGGAGGCCAGGTGCGGTTCGGCGCCGGGGGTGACGCAGTGCTTGGTGTAGTAG
>NZ_JBSGZP010000964.1:0-2099 GCF_053611065.1 Streptomyces sp. NPDC054840 | reverse complement strand
GCGGGGCGGCAGCGTTGCGTGCGTCAGGTCTGCGGCCCGGACATGTCCTCGACCTCGCCCAGGGCCTCCTCCAGCCAGTGCAGCCAGAACGTCTCCAGGGCGATCCCGCCGTGCAGCACGAGCCGGCGCAGCCGGTCCTCCACGGCGTCCCGCCCCGGCGGGAAGTCCTTCTCCTCGATGGCCTCGTACTGCGCGAGCTGGCGCCGGTGCAGGTCCAGATGGCGCCGCAGCTCGGGACCGAGGCCCTGCGGCCCCACGACACCCGCCGCGCGGATCCGCAGCAGCAGCGGGTCGCGCATCGGCTTGGGGTCCTGGCTCTCGGCGACCCACCGGGCCAGCTCCGCGCCGCCGGCGGGCAGCACCTCGTACTCCTTCTTCTGCCCGCGCACGGGCACCTCGCTCGGCAGCTCCCGGATCAGCCCGGACTCCTCCAGGCGCCCCAGCTCGCGGTAGATCTGCTGGTGCGTCGCCGACCAGAAGTACCCGATCGACTTGTCGAACCGCCGGGTCAGCTCCAGCCCGGACGAGGGCTTCTCGAGCAGGGCGGTGAGGATGGCGTGCGGCAGCGACATGGCGCCATCCTAGGTTTGCGGTGGGACCGGCCACGCCGCCGCCTCCCGACGGCCGCCTCCGCACGGCCGCCCCGGACGGGCGCGGCCCGGTGGCGGCGCCGGCCCGGCGTGGCGAGGCTGGGGGTGTGGCTGCCGCATACGACTACTCGGACCTGACCGCCCTCTACGTGAACTGCACGCTCAAACGCTCACCCGATACCAGCAACACCGAGGGCCTGATCGACAAGAGCCGCAGGGTCATGGAAGCGGCCGGCACCCGGACCTCCCTCATCCGCGCCGTCGACCACGACATCGCGACCGGGGTCTGGCCCGACATGACCGAACACGGCTGGGAGAGCGACCAGTGGCCGGTCCTCTACAGCCAGATCATGGACGCCGACATCCTCGTCCTGTGCGGCCCCATCTGGCTCGGCGACAACAGCTCCGTGATGAAGCAGGTCATCGAGCGGCTCTACGCCTGCTCCTCGCTCCTGAACGAGCGGGGCCAGTACGCCTACTACGGGCGGGTCGGCGGCGCACTGATCACCGGCAACGAGGACGGCGTCAAGCACTGTGCCATGAACATCCTCTACAGCCTCCAGCACCTCGGCTATGTGATCCCGCCGCAGGCCGACGCGGGCTGGATCGGTGAGGCCGGTCCCGGCCCCTCCTACCTGGATCCCGGCTCCGGCGGCCCCGAGAACGACTTCACCAACCGCAACACCGCCTTCATGTCCTGGAACCTCATGCACGTGGCCGCCCTGCTCAAGCGCTCGGGCGGCATCCCGCCGCACGGCAACCAGCGTTCACAGTGGGACGCCGGCTGCCGCTTCGACTTCCCCAACCCCGAGCACCGTTGAGCCCGCGCACGTCCGGAGGAGGAATCCGGTGGAGCAGCTGCTGAGGGTCCAGAACTTCACCGTCTCGCGTGACGGATTCGGCGCCGGTGAGCACCAGAGCCTGGAGAGGCCGTTCGGCCACGCCGATCCCGGCGAGATGTTCGCCTGGGCCGGGGCCACCGCGAGCTGGCCCCACCGGACCGCCCCCGGAGGGAGCCGGGGCCTCGACGACTACTTCACCCGGGACTTCGCGCACAACATCGGCGCCGAGATCATGGGCCGCAACAAGTTCGGACCCCAGCGCGGACCCTGGGCCGACCACGACTGGCGCGGCTGGTGGGGTGAGGAGCCCCCGTTCCACACCCCCGTGTTCGTCCTGACCCACCACACGCGTCCCTCTTTCACGCTCTCCGACACCACCTTCCACTTCGTCGACGCCGACCCGGCCACCGTCCTGGACCGGGCGCGGGAAGCGGCGCGGGGCAAGGACGTACGGCTCGGCGGCGGGGCCACCACGATCCGCGAGTTCCTCGACGCCGGCCTCGTCGACACCCTGCACGTGGCGGTCTCGCCGGTGGAGATCGGATCCGGCGTCAGACTCTGGGAGTCCCCCGAAGAACTGCTCGACCGGTTCCACCTCGACGTCGTGCCCAGTGCCGGCGGTGTGACGCACCACCTGTTCTGGCGCAGGTGACGGCCGGGCCCGGGG
>NZ_JBSGZP010000963.1:0-2111 GCF_053611065.1 Streptomyces sp. NPDC054840 | reverse complement strand
CCCCCGGACCGGGTCGATGGCATCACCACCACCGCCCGGCGCAGTCGCCGTTGCCGACCGGGGGGCCGGTGACCGCCGGGTCCTGGCCCGCCTCACCCACAAGGCCGCCGTGGTCGGGGCCGACGCCGGGTACGGCTGCCGGACGCAGCCGCCCGAGCTCCCGGACCGGTTGCCGGCTCGTCGTCGATCCCGGCCCGGTGGACGGCCGCACCGGCACCCGGCGCGCGCCCCGACGGCCTGTTCGCCGCCTACGCCACCGACACCGCGCAGCGGCGCGGGCCGCACCGGGCCGGTGCTGCCGGCCCCCGAGTAGGGTCGGGGCATGCCGCCCCGAGGGAAGAAGCCGCGTACCTACGACCCCACCCGGATCCGGACGGCCGTCACCGCGCAGTTCGCGCATGTGTGCCGGGCCGTCGGGGAGTTGGGGCCCGAGCAGCTGGCGCGCCCCAGCGGGCTCGGTGACTGGAGCGTCGCCGAACTGGCCGGGCACGTCGCCTGGATCGCCGACTCGCTGGCCGGGGGCCTGGCCCGGCCGCCCGCCGCCATCGCCGAGCTGACGGCGGTCGAGTGGCCCTTCGCCACCGCCTCCCTCGCCGGGAAGATCTCCGAAGCGGCCAGGGAGACCCTGACCGGGGCTTCGCTGCCCGAGCTGTACGACCGGGCGGCCGCCCGGATGGCGCAGGCGCTCGCGGCGAATCCGGGCGACCGCGTGCTCGACCTGTGGATCGGGGACATGACCCTGGCCGACTTCCTGGTCACCCGGACCGTGGAACTGGTGGTCCACACCGATGACCTCAACCGGGCCGCGGGACTGGAGATCCCGGTCGACCGGCAGGCGCTGGCCGCCTGCACCCGGCTGCTCGCCGACGCCCTCGCCCTCAAGGCACCGGGCGGTTCGGTGGAGGTCCGCGTTCCGCCCTTCGCGGTGGTGCAGTGCATCGAGGGCCCGCGGCACACCCGCGGCACTCCGCCGAACGTCGTCGAGACCGACCCGCTGACCTGGGTCCGGCTCGCGACCGGCCGGACGGAATGGGCCGCGGCCCTCGACCGGGCGCACGTACGGGCCAGCGGTGAGCGGGCCGATCTGTCGGCGCTGCTCCCACTGATGAGCTGAGGGGAAGAACCATGGTGGAACCAGTGCGGCGCCCGGTCCGTCCCAGGGACATGCCTACCTTCCGGCACGTCCCCACCTTCACGGGCCTGACCCTCGTCGTCGCGCTCGCCCTGGCCGGCTGCGGCCGGGTCGAGGACGGCCGGAGCGCCCGGCTGCCCGATCCCGTGGGTTCCTGGGCCGTCGAGTCCCTGACCACGGGCGGCCGCACCCTGCACGCGCCCGAGGCCGCCCACCTCGACATCGGCCCGAACCAGGTCAAGGGCAACTACGGCTGCAACGGCTTCACGGCGGTGGCGGCCTTCGCCGGTTCCTCCGCGGTGACCGTCACGCCCGGCGCCTCGACCACCATGGCCTGCGCGGACATGGAGTTCGAGACGGCCTTCGCCAAGCTGTTCCAGGGCAAGCTGGCGATCGACCGGGGACCCGACCGGCTCACCCTGAAGACCGCCGACGGGAGCACCATCGCCATGACGTCGGCGCCCGCGGTCACCGATGCCCCGCTCACCACGACCGAGTGGACCGTGGAGTCCCTGGTCAGCGGCGGGACCGCGGCTTCCCTGCCCGCCGAGGCGGCCGGGAAGGCACGGTTCACCATCGCCCCGGACCTCGCCGTGAGCGGCAGCCTCGGCTGCAACCGGTTCAGCGCCCAGGCCACCGTGGAGGGCTCCACGGTCACCTTCGGGCCGCTGACCTCGACCCGGATGGCCTGCGAGGGGCCGGCGGGCGAGGTCGAGCGGACGCTGACCCAGCTGTTCGGCAGCGGTCCGCTCACCGTGAAGGTCGAGGGCCGGACCCTCACCCTCACGGCGGCCGACGGCAAGGGCCTGACCGCGAAGGCGGCCTCCGCCGCCGAGTGAGTACGGCCGCGGTCAGGCCGGGTACGGGAGGAGCTGGGCGTCCACCTTCTCCCAGGCAGCCCGCAGCCCGGCCCAGGTCGTCGCCGAGGATGAACAGGATGTTCGGCCGGCGGGACGGCCGGGGCCGCGCGGCCCGGAAC
>NZ_JBSGZP010000962.1:0-2112 GCF_053611065.1 Streptomyces sp. NPDC054840 | reverse complement strand
CGGGATGCCCTATGTGGGTGGCCCCGTCCGCCCAATAGAGGTGGTGGCGGGCATCGGTCAGGCCGTTGGACGGCTCGACGGTCATGAGGTGGTGGAGCGGGCCGGGTCGCCAGCCCGACTCCTCCTCCATCTCACGGGCCGCCGCGACCGCGATGTCCTCGCCGTCCTCGACCACCCCGGCGGGCAGTTCCCAGCCCCAGCTGTCGGTGATGAAGCGGTGCCGCCAGAGCAGCAGCACCTCGTTGGCCTCGTTGACGGCCGTGGCGACGGCGACCGGCCGCAGCCGGATCACGAAGTGGTCCAGGTGCCGGCCGTCGGGGAGTTCCACATCGGCGAGATTCACGTCGAACCAACGGTTCTTGTACACGGTCTGCTCACTCAGGTTCATCCACTGCACGGTTGTGCCACCTTCCGTTCGAGTAGGTGGCAACATGGCAGCAGTTCGGCCCGTCACAGCGGAACGCGCAGCGCCCCGTCGATGAGCTGCGCGGTCTCTTCCGCGCCCGTACAACCGCTGGTCAGAAGCTGTTCGCGGACCGCCCGCAACCGGTCCCGCAGGCGCAGCGACTCCATTCCCTTGGCCCGCTCGGCCATCTCGGCCGCGGACGCCGCGGCCCGGTCCGCCTCCCCCTGACGCAGCTGGATCTCGCACAGCATCGCCAGCCGGTGCACCCGGCCGCGGTCGTGCGCCGGGGTACCCACGGCGGCGGTCGCCTGCACCCGCGCCGCTTCCAGATCGCCCAGACTGAGCAGCGCCTCGGCCACCTGGACGTTGACGAGCCCCGGCTGTACGTAGCCGGTCTCGTCCGGTTCGCTGCCCGGGCGGATCCGCTCGGCGGCCGCCTCCGCCTTGCGGATGCAGGTCATGGCGGCCCGGGTGTCTCCGAGTTGGGCGTATGCCTTGGCCTGCATCGCGTACAGGTCGGCGGCCAGCGCGGGGGTGGTGTGCCGCCCGGCCGCGCGGAGCGCTGCCTCGGCGAAGGCGACGGCCTGGCGGTACTCCCGCAGGTGCAGGGACTGGTTGACGATCAGCGCGATGACGTACGCCCCCAGTCCCCGGTCCCCGCTCGCCTTCGCCAGGCGCAGGGCCTGGTGGAAATAGCGCTGGGCCAGGCCGTGGGCGTCCGAGTCGTACGCGCAGATCCCCGCCACCGCCACCAGGGAACCCGTGGCCCGGTGCAGTCGGCGACCGAGGTCGTCGCAATAGCTTCCGCGCAGCATGGGCGCGGTCTCACTGCCCAGGAAGCGGACGATCCGGTCCCGCGTGGCCAGACCCCCGGCCCGGCGGTACATCAGCTCGTAGTGGGCGCGGGCGGACTTCAGGATCTCGATGTGCTCGGGACCGACCGGATTCGGGCCCTCGCGGGAGACGTCGGCGTCCTCGGGCGGGTTCTCCCATTCCCACACCGGGATGACGGCGGGCGTCCCGGTGACCGCCTCGGCGGCCAGCAGCTGGGGCCGGGCCTGGACGTCGGAACGCCACAGGGCGGCGGCCCGGTCCACGAACCCGCTGAGCGGCGAGGCGTGCAGCGGGACGGGCCGGTCCGCCGCGCCGAGCCCGATGTCGTCCAGCCCCAAGGGGCGCCGCAGCCGCCCGCCGAGCACCTCGCAGATCAGGTCGGGGACCTGGCCACGGGGCCGCTGGCCCTTCAGCCACCGCGTCACGGCGGTGTGTTCGTAGCGCAGGGCGAGTCCGCGGGTGCGGCCTGCCTGGTTCACGTACGCGGCGAGTCCGGCGTGGGACATGCCCGCCTCGGCGAGGAGGGCGTCGAGCAGGACATTGGGCTGCATGGGCCGCTCCAAGGGCTCGTCGGTCTCAGGCTAGTGGGTGCGCGGTTCACACGGGGTGTGAACCGCGTACGCGCATAAATGCGATGCGCACTCTGCCGCACGGACCCGTGGAGGCGCTTCACTGAAGAGCCTCGCCAAGAGGTAGCTCGGGTCGTCGGCTCCCCCTCGTACAGTGCGACGACCCGTCACCGCGCCGCCCGTTCTGCTGTCTGCCCGACACTCCATGGCAGGCGGGCGGCGCGTTCCGGCCCCGCCGGCGCCCGGTTGGTCGCCGCGCTTCGGCAGGGCCGGGCCGAGAGCGCGCGCCGGGCTCATCCACCG
>NZ_JBSGZP010000961.1:0-2119 GCF_053611065.1 Streptomyces sp. NPDC054840 | reverse complement strand
GAGACGGACCCGAGGCCGCCGACGAGGAGACGCCCCCGCAGTCGCAGGTATTCGCCCGCGGCCAGGTCGCCCAGATCATCGCCCCGCCCGGCCAGGCCGCCGAGATCGAGGCGGCCAACCCCGTCCTGAAGGGCAAGCTCGGCTTCTTCCCGATCCCCGGCAAGACCGCCGACAAGGCGGGCGCCGTCTTCACCGGAGGCTCCGACCTGATCATCCCGGCGCGGGCGGGACACCGGGAGGGCGCCGTCGACGTGATCACGGCCCTCGTCAGCGAGAAGTGGCAGACCGAACTCGCCCGCACGATGAGCTACGTGCCCAACAAGACCACCCTCGCCCATGTCGTCGAGGGGAACGAGGGCGCGGCCAACATGGCTCCCGGCGCCGCCCAGGGCCGGGCCACCCCCACCTCCGCCCGCTGGGCCGAGGTCGAGGCGAAGAACCCGATCAAGCCCTTCATGACGGCCGTCCTCACCGGCCGGGAGCCCGAGCAGGCCGCCAAGGCCGCCTCCGCGGAGATCGGCAAGGTGCTCAGCTCCGACCGGTGAGCCGCCGGTGAGCCGCCGCCGCGCCACCACCGCGCCACCACCGAGTCGGCGCCGCGCCACCGCTGAGACGTGGGTACCGCCGAGTTCAGCGTCCGCACATCCAAGGGCCGCAGAGCGGTCATGTCGAATCCAGCCGGTCACGGAAGAAGTAAAGGAGCCAGGCCACGCACCTGCGGGCCTGGCATCCCGTGCCCGGATCAGGAGCCGCCATGACCATCGCACCCCTGTCCCCGTCCCCCCTCCCCGCCCCGGCGCCGGCCCCCGTGCCCGTGCCCCCGCCGGCCCCCGCGTCCGCCACCCGCCGCCTCGCCCCCGACAGGACCCACGCCACGGCGACCGGCGGGCTGTCCGACGGACCGCGCTACGCCGTCCGCCTCGCCCGCGACGAGGCCGAGGTGCGCGCCGCCCAGCGCCTGCGCCACCAGGTCTTCGCCGGCGAGCTCGGCGCCCGCCTGGAGGGGCCCGAGCCCGGCCTCGACGCCGACGCCTTCGACGCGTACTGCGACCACCTCCTCGTCATCGACGAGGAGACGGAGCAGGTCGTCGGTACCTACCGGCTGCTGCCCCCGGAGCGCGCCGCCGTCGCCGGCCGCCTCTACTCGGAGGGGGAATTCGACCTCTCGGCCCTCACCCCCATCCGCCCCGACCTCGTCGAGGTCGGCCGCTCCTGCGTCCACCCCGACCACCGCAACGGCGCCGTCATCGCCCTCATCTGGGCAGGCCTCGCCCACTACATGGACCGCTCCGGACACAACTGGCTCGCCGGCTGCTGCTCGATACCGCTCGCCGACGGCGGGGTCCTGGCCGCCGCCACCCGGCAGGCCGCCCTGACCCGCAGCCTCGCCCCCGAGGAGTACCGGGTCACCCCCCGCCTCCCCTGGAGCCCCGAGGGCATCACCTTCCCCGACCGCATGGAGCTGCCCCCGCTGCTGCGCGGCTACCTCCGGCTCGGCGCCTGGGTGTGCGGCGAGCCCGCCCTCGACGCCGAGTTCGGCTGCGCCGACCTGTACGTGCTGCTCTCCCTGCGCCGGACCGACCCGCGTTACCTGAAGCACTTCCGCTCGCTCGTCCCGGGCGCATGAGCGTCTGGCTGCCCACCTCGCCCTGCACCCCCGAGGCCTGCGCCGGCCACGAGGGGGACACCGCGAGCGTTCCCCGGGCGGCGCTCAGACTCGCCGTCGCCGTCGCCCTGACCCTGCTGGGGATCCTGGGCGCCCCGGCGGTCCGGCTGCTGCCGGCCGGCCCCCGGCACACGGTGGTACGAGCCTGGTCGGCCGCGCTCGTACGGGCCTTCGGCATACGGATCACTGTGCACGGCAGCCCGGGGCCCGGCGGCGGCCGGCTCCTGGTCGCCAACCACATCTCCTGGCTGGACATCCCGCTGGTGGCCGCGGCGCTGCCCTGCCGGATGCTGGCCAAGAGCGACATCCGGGCCTGGCCCGTGCTCGGGCTCCTCGCCGGACGGGCAGGCACCCTGTTCATCGAGCGCGACCGGATCCGCGCCCTGCCCGCCACCGTCGAGGCCGTCACCGGCGCGCTGCTGGCCGGTGACCGGGTCACCGTCTTCCCCGAGG
>NZ_JBSGZP010000960.1:0-2126 GCF_053611065.1 Streptomyces sp. NPDC054840 | reverse complement strand
GGCCCGAGCCGGTCGCGCCGCCGCCACCCCGTCAGCCCGCGTTCAGCACCTGGGCGACGATCGGGCCCGCCGCCTCGCCGCCGTGGCCGCCGCCCTCCACCATCGCGGCCGCGGCCACGTCGCCGCTGAAGCCGGTGAACCAGCTGTCCGGGCTCTCCCCGGCACCGCCGACCTCCGCCGAGCCGGTCTTCGCGCCCTTGTCCGAGCCCGCGACCGAGGCCATCGCCTTCTGGGCGGTGCCGCTGGTCGCCGTCAGCTTCATCATGCCGACCAGCTGCTTCTGCACCGAGGACTTCATCCGGCGCTCGGCCGTCGCGATCTTCCGGTCGTCGAGCTCCGGCGAGACCAGGACCGGCTGGCGGAACACGCCCGTGCGGGCCGTCGCGGTGATGGACGCGACGTTCAGCGGGTTCATCGTGATCTGGCCCTGGCCGATGTACTCGGCGGCCGCCGCCGCGCCCGTGGCCTGCGGCACCTTGCCGTCGGTGGACAGGATGCCGGTCTTCCAGTCCAGGCCGATGCCGAAGACCTCGGTGGCTTCCTTGGGCAGCGCGGAGTCGTCGTCGACGGGCTTGATCTGCTTGATGAAGGCGGTGTTGCAGGAGCGGGCGAACGAGGTCGCGAAGCTGGTGCCGGGCGGCAGGTCGAAGTGGTCCAGGTTGTGGAACTCGCGGCCCCAGGTCACCGTCTTCCCGCACTCCGCCGGCTTGTCCGCGGCGACCAGGCCGCGGTCCAGCAGCATCGCCGCCGTCACGATCTTCATCGTGGATCCGGGCGCCCGGGTGCCCCGCATCGCCGCGTTGAAGCCGTCCTTGCGGTGGTTCGCGACGGCCAGGATGTGCCCGTTGCTCGGCTGGACGGCGACCACCGAGGCCTCCGGGAACTTGGCGACCGCCTGCTCGGCCGCGGCCTGAACCTTCGCGTCCAGATACGTCTTGAGGGTGCTCGGCTCGCCCTCGACGAGGGTCAGCAGGGTCCGCTTGGGGGCGTCCTTGGCGGCGGGCTCGATCCACAGCTCGGCCCCCGCCTTGCCGCCCGCCTTGGTGCCGTAGGTCTGGCGCAGCTCCTCCAGGATCTGGCGCAGCGAGGGGTACTTCTCCGCGGTCAGTTCCTCGCCGTTGCGGTCGACCGCCTTGACCGGCGGGCCGGCCGGGGTGCCCGCGCGCAGCTTCTCGTCCTTCTGGAGCTGCGGATGGATCACCGAGGGCTGCCAGTCGACCAGCGGCTTTCCGCTGGTCACCCCACGCACCACGGTCAGCTGGGAGTCGTAGGCCAGCGGCTTGGTCGTGCCCTCGTAGGTGATCTCCGCCTCGACCTTGAACGGCACGGTGGTGCCGTTCGGCGGGCCGGGGGTGATCACGGCCTTGGACACGTACGACTTGGTCGTGAAATCCCCGACCACGGCCTGCGCGGCCGCGGGGTTGTCCGTCAGGTCGGCGGCCACCCGCTCGTCCCCGGCCGCCCATGCGGCGAGGAAGGCCTTGGCGGTCTTCGCGGCGTCCTTCTCGCTGACGGGTCCGCTGCCCTTCCCGGCCTGGACGGAGGTCTCGCCGTCCTTGCCTTCCTTCCCGTCCCCCTCGGTGTCGCCGACCAGCGCGTACACCCCGTACCCGGCACCGCCGACCATGGCGAGGAACACTCCGCCGATGACGGCACCCTTCGCTACCCCGTTCACGTGAGTCCTTCCCCCAAGACCACGGTTCCTGAACATGTTCAAAGAACCCTTGGCGCGGACTTTACTCTGTGCAGTGCTTCGGTACGCCGTTGTTACCGGACCGGAACATCCGGACGTCGCCCCGGAGTCCGGGCGGGGCACGATCAGAAGCGGTGTCGACCTGCCGCTCAAGCCGCGGGTCAGAGGCTCGGGGTCCAGGCGCGGACGGCCGAACGTGCGTGCTCCGGCGCGGTGTTCTAGCGTCGGAAGGGCGAGAGTGACCGCTGCGCCGAGCCGGTCGCCCCACGGAGTGCCCGCTCCCCGCCGCCGCCCCCGCCCGCGGTCCGGCACGTCGGCGGACCGCGAGACCCACCGAGAGAGCAGGTGCATCCGCATGCGTCCGTCGGCCCGTATCCCCAGCATCCTCGCAGGCCTGGCCCTCGCCGTCGGCGGCGCCGTCGTGGCCGCCCCG
>NZ_JBSGZP010000959.1:0-2133 GCF_053611065.1 Streptomyces sp. NPDC054840 | reverse complement strand
CCCGTGTACTGGACGTACTCGGGCGCGCTGACAACGCGGCGAGGTGCGGTGCCGGGCAACGCGGGCCCGGCAAGATCCGAAAGAGACGACCTAGCTCCACGGGTGCGGTCCGCCTCAGGCGGGATGCCGACGACAGGGCCGAGAGGACCTCCCGCCGGTCGGGCCGGGCGCTCGGCACTTCGCGGCAGGCTCCGGCGGACTCAGCCGGAGCCACCCGGCCGTACCAGCCCCGCCTCGTACGCGAAGATCACGGCCTGCGCCCGGTCCCGTAGGTCGAGCTTGGCCAGTACCCGCCCGATGTGCGTCTTCACCGTCTGCTCCGCCAGCACCAGATGCCCCGCGATCTCCTGGTTCGACAGCCCGCGCGCGATGAGCTCCAGCACCTCGGTCTCACGCGGGGTGAGCCCCTTCAGCCGCAGCGCCGGGTCCTTGCGCGGCGCCGGGCGCTGCTGGACGAAGTCCGCGATCAGCCGCCGGGTCACCGACGGCGCCAGCAGTGCCTCGCCCGAGGCGACGACCCGGACCGCCGCGATCAGATCCGTCGGCGGGGCGTCCTTCAGCAGGAACCCGGAGGCCCCCGCGCGCAGCGCCTCGTACACGTAGTCGTCGATGTCGAAGGTGGTCAGCATCAGCACCTTCGGCCGGTGCACCACCCCCGGCGGGGGATCGAGGATCTCCCGGGCGGCCGTGAGCCCGTCCATCTCCGGCATCCGCACGTCCATCAGCACCACGTCGGGGTGCGTGGAGCGGGACACCCGCACCCCCTCGCGTCCGTCGGGGGCCTCGCCCACCACATCGATGTCGGCCTGCGCCGACAGCAGCGCGGCGAACCCGGCCCGCACCATGGCCTGGTCGTCGACGATGATCACGCGGATGGTCAACTCAAGTCCTCGGTCGGAAGGTTCAAGGGCAGCCGGGCGGCGACCCGGAAGCCGCCGTCGGGCAGCGGACCCGTGTCGAGCGTCCCGCCGGTCAACCGTACGCGCTCACGCATCCCGACCAGACCGTGTCCCGTGCCCGAACTCTCCAGCTCCACCACGGCGTTCCGGGCCGGACCGTTGACCACCAGCACGAGGACCTCCTCCTCGTCCACCGTCACCGAGACCCGGGTGGGGGCACCGGGCGCGTGCCGCACCACATTGGCCAGGGCCTCCTGGACGATCCGGTAGGCCGACAGGTCCACCGCCGGCGGCGCCGCTCCGGCCGCACCGGCAGCCAGTGACAGCTCCACCGGCTGCCCGGCCCGTACGGTCGCCTCGACCAGCTGCTGGAGCCGGTCGATCCCCGGCTGCGGGGCCCGCTCGCCCTCGGCGCCGTCCGCCCCGCCCGCGCCGTCGCCGCGCAGCACCGTCAGCAGCCGCCGCATCTCGCCCAGCGATTCCCGCGCGCTCGCCGCGATCGCCGCGAACTCCTCCCGTACGGGCTCCGGCATTCCCGGCACCCGGTACGGCGCCGAGTCGGCCTGCACGGTGATCACCGACATGTGGTGGGCCACGACGTCGTGCAACTCGCGCGCGATCCGCGCCCGTTCCTCCAGCAGGGTCCGCCGGGCCCGCTCCGCCTCGCTGATGCTCTCCTGCTCGGCGACCCGCTGCTGCGCGTCGCCCAGCCCCCGCAGCGCGCCCGTCAGGACCAGCATGACCCCGCTGAGCACGAAGAGCAGGGCGTTGGTGTTCATCACGCCCGCAGGCTGGGAGAAACCGAGTACCGTCCCGACGACGCCGGTCACCAGCCACACCCCGACCAGGGTCCGGACGGGCTCGCGCAGTCCCAGGCAGGCCATCAGCACCAGATAGCCCACGATCGTCATCGGCGGCCACGGCCAGGAATGCCCGGCCACCTTGTCGGCACCGATCAGCAGGACGGCGGCGGCGGTGTCGGCGGTCAGGACGACGACCCAGGCGTGCAGCGGCCGGGTCAACGCGAGGAGCAGTGGCACGGTCTGCGCCACTCCCAGCGCGCCCGCCCAGCCGCCGCCCGCCCCGTAGCCGTTGGACAGCACCGTGATCGTCACCGGCAGCAGGGTGACGACGAAGATGCCGACGACGACGAACGGCATCGCCCGCTGCCACCGCTCGGGCGCCTGCGTGAACAAGGGCTGCGCCGCCCCGGCGGGCGTGCGCAGCACCAGGG
>NZ_JBSGZP010000958.1:0-2134 GCF_053611065.1 Streptomyces sp. NPDC054840 | reverse complement strand
ACGCGGCCCAGGGCCAGGTGCAGTTCAGGGTACGGGGCGGGGCCGCCGTCCCCGCCGCTGTCCGCGCCGCCGTCCCCGCCCCTGTCCGGGCCGCCGTCCCCGCCGGGGGTGGAGGCGGGGCCTGGGGCCGGGCCCGCCAGGGGTTCGAGGGCCGCCCGGGCCTCGCGGAGGGCGCCCGCCTCGTCCCGCAGCCCGCTCAGCCTGATCAAGGTCTCGGCCCGCCGCACGGCGCAGTCCCGCCGCAGCTCCGGGTCGGCGGCGGCTCCGGCCGCCGCGAACCGCATGTCCGCCGCCGCCAGCAGCTCCGCGTCCGGTCCGGCGGCCAGCGCCCGCTCGTACAGCACCCGGCCGAGCACCGCCCCCGCCCGCGCCGTCCGCAGCCCGGTCACGGCCCGTTCCGCCTCGGCCAGGAGCTCCGGGTCCCGCTGGGCGGTCCACAGCCGCAGCAGTGCCCCCGCCAGTTCGGTCTCCGCCTCCTCCGGCGGATCGCCGGGCCCCGCCGGGGCCGTGACCGCCCGCCGGAGCACCGCCACGGCCTCGTACAGCGCCCGCGCGCCGCCGTCCCCGTCGGCGTCGGCGTCCGCGAGCCGGTCCCGGGCGGCGCGCACCGCCCCGGCCCGGGTGGGCACCGGGGCCGCCGGGGGCCTGCGTACCGCGGGGCCCTCCTGTGGCATCCCGGGCAGGTAGCGGCGTACGACTTTGGCCGAAACCTGCGCGAAGGCCTGCGGGAGGCGCCCCTCCGGAGCCCGTTCGTCCTCCTCGGGTCCCGGGTCGGCGACCGCCGGCGGGGTCCCGGTCAGCTGGGAGACCGCGAGCGCGGGGAAGTTGCGTACGCCCCGGCCGAAGTGCGCCAGCACGTACTCCGAGCAGTGCTTGAGCACCAGCGCGGCCTCGTCCCGCCCCAGCGGCCCCAGCAGCACGTCCTGCACCCCGGGGACGAACTCGTACCAGTGCCCCGACCCCGGCCCGCTGCGCCGCAGCAGCCCGCTCAGCAGCACCTCCGCCAGGTCGGAGGGCTCGGAGTCCGGCAGCATCGTGCGCTGCACCAGCCGCATCACGGGCAGCGTCAGCGGCGCCGCCGACAGGTACACCGCGAGCTGTACGGCCCGGGGCGCGGCCGAGGACCTGAACCGCGCCACCAGCTCGCGCGGCGGCCGCACGGCACGCGGCGGCGGCAGGGGCGCGGCCGGATGGTCGGCCAGGACCCGGCCCACCTCGGCCGGTACGGGCCCGGCGGTGAGGCCGGCCAGCAGCCGGGCCCACGCCCCGAGGGCGATCGCGCTCGGCGGCAGCACCGGCACCGTCAGCCCGCCCGTGGGCCGCCCGGGCGGCGGGGGCCGGTCCGCCCGGAACACGAGCCGCTGCCCGCTGCCCTCCGGACGGGTGAGCGTGCCCCGCTCGGTGGGCAGCCAGCTGCGCCGCCACAGCCGTTGCGGCAGTGGCTGGACGACCATGCACGGGGTGCACTCGGCCCACCGGTGCAGCAGCCGCTGCGCGGTGCCCTCGCGCCACAGCGGCCCGGCGCAGTCGGAGACCATCATGGTCAGGGCCCGGCCGGTCGGGTCCCGCAGCTGGTCCCCGGAGCGCAGGCCGGAGGCGCGTACGCAGCCGGGTGCGGGGCTGCGTCCGAGCGCGGCCGTGCCGTCGGTGAGGCGGTGCAGATAGTGCACCTGGACGTCCCGGAAGGCACCCAACCGCTCACACACCGACCGGAGTTCCTCGAACATGTCCTGCCAGACGGCCATCGACGGGGAGGCGTCCATCACCAGGCGTACGGTCGCCTCGCGCCGGCTCTCCGGCCGCAGCACCGGAATGACCAGTCCGAGGGCGCGGGCGCTGGCCTCGGCGGTGGCCGCCTCGTCGATCACCAGCCGGGTGGGCGGCCCGGGCGGGCGGTGCCGCTGGAGGGCGCGCAGGGCCCGCTGGATGTCCAGGATGCGGGGCAGCGCGGCGGCCCCGGGCACCCGTACGGGCACTCCGTACTCCTCGGGCGACTCCCCGGGCCGGTCCCGGTCGGCGCCGTCGGCCCGGGCGGCTCCCGGCGCGTAGAGCCCGACCGGGGCGTCGGCCTCCGCGTCCGGGCGGACGGGCTCGGCGGGCTCCCCGGGCGGCTCCTCGGCCGCGGCCCGAGGGC
>NZ_JBSGZP010000957.1:0-2142 GCF_053611065.1 Streptomyces sp. NPDC054840 | reverse complement strand
GTGGCGGGGGGCCTCCCATCAGGCAATTTAGAGGTCGAAGTAGAGCTCGAACTCGTGCGGGTGCGGCCGCTGCGCGATCGGGGCGATCTCGTGCGTGCGCTTGTAGTCGATCCAGGTCTCGATCAGGTCGGGGGTGAAGACACCGCCGGCCAGGAGGTACTCGTGGTCCGCCTCCAGCGCCTTGAGGACGTCCTCAAGGCTGGTCGGGACCTGCGGGACGCTCGCGTGCTCGTCGGGCGAGAGCTCGTAGAGGTCCTTGTCGATCGGCTCCATCGGCTCGATCTTGTTCTTGACACCGTCGAGGCCCGCGAGCAGCAGCGCCGAGAACGCGAGGTACGGGTTGGACGACGGGTCCGGGGCGCGGAACTCGACGCGCTTGGCCTTCGGGTTCGAGCCCGTGATCGGGATGCGCATGGCGGCGGAGCGGTTGCGCTGCGAGTACACCATGTTGACCGGCGCCTCGAAGCCCGGCACCAGGCGGTGGTAGGAGTTCACCGTCGGGTTGGTGAACGCCAGCAGCGACGGGGCGTGCTTGAGGATGCCGCCGATGTAGTAGCGCGCGGTGTCCGAGAGGCCCGCGTAGCCGGCCTCGTCGTAGAACAGCGGGTCGCCGTTCGCCCACAGCGACTGGTGCACGTGCATGCCCGAGCCGTTGTCACCGAAGATCGGCTTCGGCATGAAGGTCGCGGTCTTGCCGTTGCGCCAGGCGACGTTCTTCACGATGTACTTGAAGAGCATCAGGTCGTCGGCCGCGGCGAGCAGCGTGTTGAACTTGTAGTTGATCTCGGCCTGGCCGCCGGTGCCGACCTCGTGGTGCTGGCGCTCGACCTGGAGGCCCTGGGCGTCCAGCTCGAGGGAGATCTCGGCGCGCAGGTCGGCGAAGTGGTCGACCGGGGCTACGGGGAAGTATCCACCCTTGTAGCGGACCTTGTAACCACGGTTGTTCTCCTCGGAGCCCGTGTTCCAGGCACCGGCCTCGGAGTCGATGTGGTAGAAGCTCTCGTTCGCGCTGGTCGCGAAGCGCACGCTGTCGAACACGTAGAACTCGGCCTCGGGGCCGAAGTACGCGGTGTCGGCGATGCCGGTGGAGGCGAGGTACGCCTCGGCCTTCTTCGCGATGTTGCGCGGGTCGCGGCTGTAGGCCTCACCCGTGATCGGGTCGTGGATGAAGAAGTTGATGTTGAGCGTCTTGTCCTTGCGGAACGGGTCCAGACGCGCGGTGCTGATGTCGGCACGCAGCGCCATGTCGGACTCGTGGATCGCCTGGAAGCCGCGGATCGAGGAGCCGTCGAAGGCCAGCTCCTCGTTCGGGTCGAACGCGCGCCCCGGGATGGTGAAGTGCTGCATCACACCAGGCAGGTCGCAGAAGCGGACGTCGACGAACTTGACGTCGTTCTCCTCGATGTACTGCTTCACTTCGTCGGCGTTCTGGAACATCCAACTCCTCCTACTCCCGGCCCCGGGGCAGGGACGGGTTTTTATAGCTCGTGGTGCGTCAGTGCGGTGCCGCACGCTGACCCGACCATAAGCAGACGGGATTTCCCAAGCATGACCCATTTGTTTCGCACAAGTTAACCAGGGTCCGGCCGGAGGGCCGTGCGGCGCCACGGGTACCGTGTTCGGGTGGACAACAGACAGGCAATCGGATCCTGGCTCTCCGGCCCCCGCGCGGCCGCCGAGGAGATGGGCGTCGACTTCGGCTATCCGGGCCAGCGGCTCGGCCTGCCCCAGCAGGGGCCCGGCTCGGTGGCGCGTTTCGGGCGCCGGCTCGGCGCCGTCGCGATCGACTGGATCGGCTGCCAGCTGATTGCCTACGGGCTGATCACCGGCGGCGACCTGACCGCGGCGGGCAACTGGACCCTCACACTCTTCGTGGCCCTCACCATCCTGACGGTCGGCACCGTGGGCTTCACCCCCGGCAAGCGGATCCTGGGCCTCCGGGTGATGTCGGAGTCCGGCGGCCGCCTCGGTATCGTCCGGGTGGTCCTGCGCACGCTGCTGCTGGCCCTGGTCATCCCGGCGCTGATCTGGGACCGCGACGGCCGCGGCCTGCACGACCGGCTGGCCCGCGCCGTCCAGGTCCGCATCTAGGACCGCGTCCAGGACGGGCAACGCCTACGACACAGGGGTGCCCCCCGAGCC
>NZ_JBSGZP010000956.1:0-2144 GCF_053611065.1 Streptomyces sp. NPDC054840 | reverse complement strand
GCCCCCCCCTTTCGGACCTTCAGGTCAGAGCGACCCGGCCTCCGGGGCGCGGCCTTCGGCGGGCTGCGCCTTGCGCAGATCCGCCTTGCCGGGCTCGCCCTTCGTCAGAGCGGCCGCCTCCACCGTGGCCTCGGCCCCGTCGGCAGCGGAGTCACCGGTGCCCGAGGACTTGTCATCGGCCCCGGAGTCCTTCGTCTCCGACGAAGCCGCCGCGTCACCGCCTTCACCGCCGGAGGTACCGGGTTCGACGACCGTCTCGCGGCCCGGTCGCAGCTTCGCCGAGAGCACCAGGTAGACGACGGCCAGGACGAAGACGACGATCGAGGTCCAGACATTCAGCCGGACGCCCAGGATGTGGTGCGCCTCGTCGACGCGCATGTACTCGATCCAGCCGCGGCCGACGCAGTACGCGGCGACGTACAGGGCGAAGGCCCGTCCGTGGCCGAGCTTGAAGCGGCGGTCGGCCCAGATGACCAGCAGCGCGACACCGACGCACCACAGCGACTCGTAGAGGAAGGTCGGGTGGTACGTGCCCGCGTCCCGGTTCGGGCCCGCGGTGATCTCCACCGCCCACGGCAGGTCGGTGGCCCGGCCGTACAGCTCCTGGTTGAACCAGTTGCCCCAGCGGCCGCAGGCCTGGGCCAGCGCGATGCCGGGGGCCAGGGCGTCCGCCCAGGCCGGCAACGGGATCCCGCGCAGGCGACAGCCGATCCAGGCACCCACCGCACCGAGCGCGATGGCGCCCCAGATGCCGAGTCCGCCCTCCCAGATCTTGAAGGCGTCGACCCAGTTGCGGCCCTCGCCGAAGTAGAGCTGGTAGTCGGTGATCACGTGGTAGAGGCGACCACCGACCAGGCCGAAGGGCACGGCCCACACGGCGATGTCCGCGACCGTGCCCGGCTTTCCGCCGCGCGCGATCCATCGCCTGTTGCCGAGCCAGACGGCGACGAAGACGCCGATGATGATGCAGAACGCGTAGCCGCGGAGCGGGATCGGTCCGAGATGGATCACGCCGGTCGACGGACTGGGGATGTAAGCAATGTCCATGGCAGGCATGACGCTACCTTGCCGGGCGGTGCGTACCGCAACCCGCCCGGCAGGACGAAACCAAATCCAGACATGGCAGTGGCTGCGGTCAGTCCTCCGAGGGCCCCCTGGAGGAGGACGTGGAGGAGCCGCTGGAGGTCCCTCCGGTGGACCGGTTCGAGGACCCGCCGGACGACCCGCCCGACCCGGTGCGAGAGGCCGACGGCGAGGCCTTCGCCCCGGCCTTGGTTCCGGCCTTCGTTCCGGCTCCGGGGGTGGTGCCGGCCGACGGTGAGGCCTTCCCGGCCACTGCCCCCGTCCCGGCTCCGGCTCCGGCGGCCGCGCCTCCCGAGCCCTTGGCCGCGGCTTCCACCTGCTCCTTCAGCTTCTGCGGGGTCACCGGGTTCGCCTGGTCGGAGAGGAGGTCCTTGCCGTTCAGCAGCACGGTCGGGGTGCCCCGGAACTGTCCGGCGGTGAAGGCGCCGTCCGACTTGGCCACCCAGGTGTTGTGCGTGCCGTCCTCGACGCACGAGCGGAACTCGGGGGTGTCCAGCCCCTCGACCTTGCCCGCCATCTCCAGCAGCTTGGCGTTCTTGCCGAAGGCGTCGTCGGTCTCCTGCGGCTGGTTCTGGAAGAGGAGGTCGTGGTACGCGGTGAACTTGCCGGCGTCCTGCGCGCAGGCGGCCGCGTTGGCCGCCTTCAGCGAGCCGCTGCCGCCCATCCTCCGGTCGATGAGCGTGACCAGGTGATAGTCGACCTTGAGCAGCCCCTTGGCCTCCAGGTCGTGGATGACGTCGCGGTAGTTGTCCTCGAAGAACTTGCACGAGGGGCAGCGGAAGTCCTCCCACACGGTCAGGGTGGGCTTCGCCTCGGGCTTGCCCGACCGGATGGCGAGGGCGTCCTTTCCGGTGGCCCCGGAGGGGGCGACCACCGGGCCCGCCTTGGCGGGTCCGCTCTTGCCGGTGTTGGCCGCGATCACGCCGACCACGGTCGCCAGGCCGAGGACGCCGACCACCGCCGCCGCCACGACGAGGGTCCGCCGGCGCTTGTCCCGGGTCTTCTGCCGCTCGCGCTCCACGAGGAGTCGTTCCCGGGCCGATCGTTTCGTCGCATCGCGG
>NZ_JBSGZP010000955.1:0-2154 GCF_053611065.1 Streptomyces sp. NPDC054840 | reverse complement strand
GGCGAGCAGCCGGTGGCCCGAACCGAGGATGACCCGGTCGGTCGCGGCCAGTCCCCAAAGGACGGTGGCGGTGAGTGAGACGAGCGACAGCACGCCCGCCCCGAAGTCGAGAAAGTCCCATAGTCGGGTCAGGGCGCCCGCTCGGGCGGCCACGGTGACGGCCACGATGGCCGCGCCCACGGCGCAGAGCACGCCGGGGCTCAGTCTTCCGGCCGTGGGCAGGAGGGAGGGCCGCCGAAGGGCCCTCCGTCCTGCCGCCGAAGCCACAGCCGCGGCGTGGCGGCTCCTGCGGCGGGCTCTGTGTGAGCTGGGCATTTGAGGCTGGGGCAGGGGCATCCAGTTCTCCTGTGCGCCTGGGCTCCGAGCACTCCACCTGGCGCTCGGCACCCGAGGGTCTTTGTGTCGTGCCCGGCAGCGCTGTCGAACTCCGCGCCGGCCGAGGGAACTTGGGGCCGGAGTGCAGCAGCATCGTGGAGCTACACAGCAGCTCCACAGGATTTATCGAAACGTGATAATTTCTCGCACCGCGTCTCCGGGGCATCGAACAACACCGGAAGATTCCCCTCCAGCGGGGGTTGCGACAGGCCACCGCGCCGCCCGTCACCTACGCGTCCCTGACGGCAAAAACAAAGTAAAAGAACGGGACCGTAAGTGGTCGGACCTCTCCAGGAGGGAGTACGAGGGCCGCAACTCCTACGTCAGGCAAGGATGTTGGCGTCGGAGGCAACCTCGGCGGGCTTGTCGCTCTTCCCCGGACAAGCCTCACCCCGGCACGAACGAGGAAAACGATGTGTGAACTTCTGAACCGCATCTGGTCCCGCCCACGTGGCGAGTGGACGCGCGTCCTGCGCAGGGAGCTGCCCGCGCTGGCCGCCGAGATAGTGGAGGAGCTTCTGCATGGAATTCCGGAATTTTCCGTACTTATCGATGACAACGATGCCATTGATGACGAGTTGTTCCGGCAGCGGGTGGAAGAGGCTCTCCTCACCGTTCTCGGCTACCAGGAACAGCCCCGGGAACAAGCACCGGACGAGCATGACGAACAGGCCGAGAGCGAGGACGAGATCGAGAACCAGGTCAAGATCGAGAGCCAGTTCGACAGCAGGGTCGAGCACGGGATCGAGGTCGGAATCGCGGCCCGGCACGAGTGCGAGGTCACGCACGAGGGCCGGCACGAAAGTCTTCGCGAGGCCCGCAATGAGGCCCGCAACGAGGGCCTCCGTGAGGACCTCCGTGAGGGGCTGCGCGAGGTCCGCAACGAGGGCCTGCGCGAAGCCCGGCAGGAAAGCCGGCACGAGGCCCGGCATGAAGGCGTCCGCGAGAGCGACCGGGCGCGGCACGACCTCTTCAAAACCCTCACCGATGACAGGGACGCATCCGAGATGTCCCTCAGCGAGCTCGCGGAGGCGGCCGGCTGGCCTCTCCCGCTCGCCGTACGGGCCATCGTGCCCGCCACGCCCGGCGAGACCCAGCAACTCGCCGCCGTACTGGACCACTGCCTCGTCGGAATGTTCGCCGGCCGTCCGTGCCTGCTCGTCCCCAGCCCCGATCCGGACACCCGCGCCCCGCTGGAACACCTGCTCCGCGGCCGGTTCGCGGCCGTGGGCCACGCCGTACCGCTCCGTGACACGGCATCCTCGCTGCGCTGGGCGCTCCGCCTGGCCGCACTGACACCCGCCCGTCCCGGTCTGGAAACCCGGCCCGTCTTCGTGGACGACCACCTCTCCACCCTGTTGCTCCTTCAGGACGAGCCCTTGGCCCACGCGCTGGCCGCCCGGTGGCTGCGTCCGCTGGCGGACCTGACCCCCCGCCAGAGCGAACGGCTGGAGGTGACGCTGCTCGCCTGGCTGGAGGGCGGCGGGGCCCCCGAGGCCGCCAAGGCACTGAGTGTGCACCCGCAGACCGTGCGGTACCGCATGCGTCAGCTGGAGAAGCTCTTCGGGACCGGCCTGCGGGACCCCCGTACCCGGTTCGAGCTGGAGATGGCCCTGCGCAGCCGCCGGCTGATGGCCCAGGTCCGGCGTCAGCACTCCAGGGTGGGCCGCAGGGCCGCCCGCGTGATCCAAGCCGACTTCACCCCCGTCGTCGTCGGACGAATGGCCCGCGTCAACGGCCTCTGAGCCACAAGCAGCCCGGCCCGGCCCCGTATCACGG
>NZ_JBSGZP010000954.1:0-2160 GCF_053611065.1 Streptomyces sp. NPDC054840 | reverse complement strand
GATCAACAGCGGGTCGAGGTCGCTGCCGGGCGGGGCGACCCCGCGTCGGCGGACCTCCACCACGGCTGCCGCGGTGGCGATGAGGACGAGCAGTTCGGCCACGGGCCTGCGCCACCGCCCGGCCGGCCGTCCCGGGGTCAGCAGTACGGCCGCCCGTAGGGGGAAGGCCAGCAGGGCGAGCAGGGCCACGGCCGCGGCCGAGAGCAGTGCGGGCGCGAGCCGGGGTGTGGGCAGCAGCAGGACGGCGAGCGCCGTGGCGGCCGCGGCCGCCGGGAGCACGGTGACGGCGCCCTCGCCGAGGAGCCGGCCGACGATGGCGGCGCGCGAGCCGCCGCGCGCGAGCAGCAGCCGCAGTTCGGCGTCGCGGCGGTCGGCCGCGAGTGCGCCGGCCAGGCACAGGACGACGAAGGCGACGCCGCCCACGCCTGCGGGTCCGAGCGCGGCGAGCGGCGCTGCCGCCTGGGTTCGGGCGCGGGCCTCTTCGAGTCGCTCGGGCAGCCAGGAGGTGGTGTGCAGCCGCGCGCGCCCCGTCTCCCGGGCGAGGGTGGCGGCGGTGGGCCCGGCGATGTAGGAGGCGATGTCCTTCCTCGTGGCGTCGAGCCGGTCGGCCCGCAGGTGGCCGACGTCCACCGGCAGCCGCCAGAAGTCCTCGGCGGTGCGGCTCCAGGTGCTCATCCGGTCGAGGTCACCGGTGCCGACGAGGGCGTCGACGTCCCAGGCGAGGCTCTCGTCGTAGTAGTGCTCGCAGGCGCGGGCGAGGCATCCCAGGTTGTCCGACCAGAAGTCCTCGCTCTCGTCGAGGACCGCGTAGAGACCGACGACCTCGACGGACGGTGTGCCGTCCACCCGTGACGCGGTCTTCAGGACGGATCCGACGCGGGCACCGAGGGTCGCGGCGGCCTTCTGCGAGAGGACGACCTGCAGGGGCGCCGTCTCCTCGGGGGCGGCCTGCGCGGGGGCGGTGGGTGTGCTGCTCGGCCAGCGCCCCTCCGCCAGCTTCACGTGGGCCTCGGCCTGGCGGACGTGCAGGAGGTCCATGCTGGGCGGAATGCCGGCGGGGCGGGAGAGTTCCGGATTGAGCAGCTGCTGCCGTTTGGTGGTGCGCGCGCCGTGAACGGTCGTGTCCGGGTCCACGCGGAAGGTGGTTCCGGTCGGCCCGAGCAGTTTCTCCAGCGTGGTGTCCAGGGCATGGGCGCTCTGACCGCCGTCCGGGGAGGGCGCGGTCACCTGCAGGCTGGTGTCGCGGGGTCCGCTGCGCTCCAGGAAGGACCGAAGGGCCTGGTCGGCGCCCCGGTCCTGGGCGCGTGGCAGCGCGGCGGCCAGCAGGACGGCGACGAAGGCCAGCGCGACGCCGAGCAGGGTGCCCAGTGGCGCCGCCCGCAGCCGGGTCCGGACCCAGGGCGCGGGCCGGGGGTCGGTGGCCGGGGACGGGGTGTCGGACGGCTGGGGGGTGGAGGGAGGGGTGGCGGACGGCGGGGTGGCGGACGGCGGGGTGGTCACATCTCCTCCACGGGGCGCAGCCGGGCGGCGATGTCGCGGCCGCGGGGGCCGCCGAGCGCGGCCGACAGCAAGGGAACGGCTGCGATGGCGGCGACCGTGAGCACGGTCTGCCAGAACGGCATGTCCACGTGCACGGGTGGGAAGGGCCGCCCGGCGGCGGGGGTCAGCACGACCAGGGGCGCCATCAGGTGGACGAGGGCGACACCCAGCCCGGCTCCGACGGCGGACCCGATGGCGATCAGCACCCCGCCCTCGGCGGCGGTCGCGAGGGCCAGCGAGCGGCGCGGGGTGCCGAGTGCGAGCAGGACCGAGAACTCCCGGCCCCGGCCCCGCCGTTCGGCGGCCACGGAGGTCGCGAAGCCGATGGCCGCCAGGACCGCGCACGCGGCGGCGAGGGCGGCCAGGGCGCTCTGCGGGCCGGCGCTCAGCGGGTCGTCGAGCAGCCGCTCGGTGATCTCCTCGCGCAGTTGGACGCGTTCGATCCGGGCGCCTTCGCGCAGCTTGTCCGCCGCGCGGGCCGGGACGGGATCGGCGGCCGAGTCGGCGGGCAGCCACCACTCGGTGGGCGGGGCCGGCTGCTGACCGACGGACTCCACGAGGAACCGGCCGAGCACGTGCAGGTCGACGGCGAGCGCCGAGCGGCCGGCCACGGGGAGGGAG
>NZ_JBSGZP010000953.1:0-2168 GCF_053611065.1 Streptomyces sp. NPDC054840 | reverse complement strand
GGCCGCGGCGGGTCAGGCGGTCGCCGTCAAGGGCTGGCGGCGCGGCGGACACGCCGGACCGGGGCCGCTGGCGTGTGGCACAAATCCTGGGATCGACGGCATCCATGCCGCTCGTACAGCCCGCAACGCATCGGCAGAGTGCTGGACAGGGCAGACGCTCTGTTCACCGCCAGGACCAAGTGCGTATCGCGGTCGGCCGATTCGGGCTGGACTGTGTGCGCAACACGGCGCCGTCCGGCTTGGTACCGCCACAGCGGCACGGTGATGATCAGACCGGATCGGGCCCGGCGTGGTGGACAGAGTGACTCCTTATCCCTTCTCTTTAGGGACGCGCGGTGCCGGGTAGAAGATTTGCCCCTTCTCACTCCCCACACCGAGCTGGGCCAACTTACGCGTGCAGGGCCGCGGGCCGTCGGCTGGTGAGCATCCCCTCAAGGGGCTTTCGGCCAGAAATCGATCGTATAGCGCTCCAGCCGGTAGGCCGTGCCCTCGGACCGCGTCACGGCCTCCACCTCGGCTCTTCCCACGCAAGCCACCCGCACCCGCCACACCCCGGGACGGCCCAGCCTGACGAGGTCCTCCGACCGGCCTGATCCCCACACAGCCACACCACCGGTGACAGACTCGTAGTCGATTTGGCCCGCTCATCCCACTCACCGGCGTCGGTATCAGGCTGACTGTCCCAGACCCTGGCCGTGACGGCAGCCGTGTGGGTATGGCCCGCACTGAACAGATCGAACCGGCGCACGTGCGCCTGCAGGAATACGCCCCACTGAAAGTCGTCCGGGAACGGCACCGGCACCACGCTCTCGTCCGACTCCTGAAACGCAAAGCCACGGAACTCCACCCGCGCGTTCAACTCCTGCCGCCCCAACAACGTGGCCACGACGCCCCCTTCGCCCTCATGACGACAACGCTGCGTCCCTCCACACGACCGTAGAACACACCACGTCCCCACCCATCGGAACCAGCCGGTCCTTCGTACCCATGCCACGTTCGAGGGCCGGCTCGGCCGGCACGGCGTCTTCCACCGCGCGACCGGCGCAGGCCGGGTGGCTCAGGTGTTGATGCGGCTGTTGGTGCCGTCGTGGTGGTCGGCGGTTTCGTCGTCGAACCAGTAGTCGCCAGCGGCGAGGTAGCGGAACGAGTGGCTGCTGTTCGCGGCCAGTGACATGTTCGCGGCGCGGATCCCGTCGCCTCGGGGTTCGAGGGGGTGGGCCGCAGGGTTCCAGTGGTTGAAATCCCCGACCACACTGACCGGACCCACGGGACTGTTCTCGGGCAGGACGAAGGTGACCTGGGTCTTGTCCTTGAGCCGCTTGCGTTCCAGCACAGGTGATCCCCATCCGTAGAAGGCGGGGGATTCGTGCATCCTCGCCCTGCCCCGCGTCGGCGGCGGGCCCGCCGGGCGGCGTGCCGTGTGCAGGTCACCCGACCTGAAGCCGAGGACACTGGAAGGGAACGGACGGGCGGGATAGCCCGGTGTTCGTAGCGGTGCCCGGCCGGGGTGGCCTCAACCGGCCGGGCCCCGCGTGCGTGGACCCAATCGCCCTGCCACCTTGCATCCGGGTGGGGGACCGCGGCTGGACTCGGTCAGCTGTCGGTGACCGGGAAGAGAGCGTCGGCGCCGGTCATCTCGAGCAGGCGCCGGAACTGGGACGGCGGGGTACGCAGGATGATGCGCCGGCCGTGTTCTGCCGCTGTCTGCTGCGCGTGGATGAGGGCGTTGAGGCCGGAGGAGTCGCAGAACGACAGACCGGACAGGTCGACGACGATCTCGTCCGGGCCGCCCGGCCGGGTGATCACCGTGTGCAGGGCGTCGCGCAGCATCGGCGCCCGGTCGATGTCCAGCTCGCCCCCCACGTGCACGACACGGCGCTGATCCTCACCGTTCACCCACACGCCCTGGCTCACCTCTCTCAAGATCTTCTGTGCCGCCCATGATGAGGCAGGCTGGGCATGAAGGGGAACAAATCAGGACGGAGGTCGGCTGTGGTGCTGCGTCCTCCCGTGGAGCCCATCATGCCTGGGAGCGGGGAAGGCGCCGATCGCGAAATGACGCTGCTGCACTACCGGGTACTTCCCAGTCCTTCCGCGAAATCGGAAGGAAGGGCGCGCGCCAAGAGGCGCAATGCGCCGCGGGGCAGGGAAGTTGACCGAGGCATGAC
>NZ_JBSGZP010000952.1:0-2170 GCF_053611065.1 Streptomyces sp. NPDC054840 | reverse complement strand
CGTCCGGAGTCCGGGCCGCGCCCGTACCTTCGACGTCACGCCCGCGCGGGCCGCCCTGCAACGGCTCCTTCCGTGCCACTGGGGGCAGTTCACCCTGGTGGCCGACACGACCGCCGGCGCCGACACCTTCACCGTGTCCGGCACCGCCGGCGCGATCACCGTGCGCGGCAGCACCGGAGCCACCCTGCTCACCGGGGTCGGCTGGTACCTCCAGCACGTCGCCGGGGTCGACATCGGCTGGCCCGGCGACAGCATCGGCATGCTGCCCGGCCGGCTCCCGGCGGTCCCCGCGCCGGTCACGCGCGGCGCGCAGGTGCCCCACCGGTACGCGCTGAACGACACCGACGACGGGTACTCCGGCCCGTACCGCTCGTTCGAGGAGCACCAGCAGCAGATCGACCTGATGGCCCTGCACGGCATCAACGAGGTGTTCGTGCAGGTCGGCGCCGAGTACCCGTACCACCGGGCGCTCCAGGGGTTCGGCTACTCCGCCGAGGAGCTGCGGCAGTGGATCCCCGGCCCCGGCCACCAGAGCTGGTGGCTGCTGCAGAACCTGAGCGGATTCGGGGGCCCGGTCTCCGAGCGCCTGATGCGCGAGCGTGCCGAGCTGGGCGGGCGGATCGCCGAACAGCTCCGCGGGCTCGGCATGACCCCGGTGCTGCCGGGCTACTTCGGCACGGTGCCGCCCGGTTTCGCCGCGCGCAACCCGGGTGCGGCCACGGTGGCGCAGGGCGACTGGGCGGGCTTCGACCGTCCGGACTGGCTGGACCCCGCCTCGCCCGTGTTCGGGAGGCTGGCCGCCGCATACTACGCGGAGCAGCGCGAGGTGTTCGGGGACAGCACGATGTACCGGATGAGCCCGCTGCACGAGGGCGGCCGGACCGGCTCCGTCGACGTGGGCGCCGCGACGCGCGCCATCCAGGGCGCCCTGCACGCCGCCCACCCGGGGGCGCTGTGGGCGGTGCTGGGCTGGCAGGACGACCCCACCGCCGAGCTGCTGGCCGGGGTGGACACCTCGAAGCTGCTGATCCTGGACGGCCTCTCCGACCGGTACAACCGGCTGGACCGGGAGGCCCGTTGGGGCGGAACTCCGTACGCGATGGGCACCATCTACAATTTCGGCGGGCACACCACGGTCGGCGCGAACAGCTCCGTGTGGATCGAACGGTTCGGGCCCTGGCGGGACAAGGCCAACAGTGCGCTCGCCGGGATCGCCTACCTGCCGGAGGCCACCGGGACCAACCCGGCCGCCTTCGACCTCTTCACCGATCTGGCCTGGGAGCGCGGGCCGATCGACCAGCGCGCGTGGTTCGCCGCTTTCGCGGCCCGCCGCTACGGCCGCCCCGACACCGAGGCGGCCGCCGCCTGGGAGGAGCTCCGCAAGGGGCCGTACAGCACCTCCTCGGGTCTGTGGTCGGAGTCGCAGGACAGCCTGTTCACGGCCCGGCCGAGCCTGACCGCGGCGGGGGCGGCCTACTGGAGCCCCAAGTCCATGCGCTACCCGGCCGGTTCGGTGCGCAAGGCCCTGGACCACCTGCTGAAGGTGGATCCGGCGCTGCGCGGCTCCAGCGCCTACCGGTTCGACCTGGTGGACACCGCCCGGCAGGCCCTCGCCAACCACTCGCGGGTGCTGCTGCCGAAGATCAAGGCGGCCTACGAGGCCAAGGACCTGACCCGCTTCCGCGCCCTGACGGCCGAATGGCAGGAAGGGATGCGGATGCTGGACGCGGTCACCGGCGCCGACCCGGCCTTCCTCCTCGGCAGCCGGCTCTCCGGGGCCCGTTCCTGGGGCGCGGACCGGGCCGAGCAGGACCGGTACGAGTACGACACCCGCTCGCTGCTGAGCGTGTGGGGGCGCCGCGGCACCAGCGAGGGCGGTTTCCTGCACGACTACGCGAACCGCGAATGGAGCGGCCTGATCTCGGAACTGTACGCACCCCGGTGGGCGCACTACTTCGCGTCGCTCGACGAGGCGCTGGTGAGGAAGGCCGTACCGCGGGATGTCGACTGGCACGCCTTCGAGGCGGAGTGGGCCGGGCGCACGACCCGGCACCCGGACCGCCCGAACGGTGACCCGTACCGGCTGGCCGCACAGATCGCCGCGGCCCTGCCCACGGCCGCCGCCACCCGCTGACGCGCCCCACGGGCCGGCCCGGCGTCCGGGCCGGCC
>NZ_JBSGZP010000951.1:0-2182 GCF_053611065.1 Streptomyces sp. NPDC054840 | reverse complement strand
GGGCCTGAGCGAGGACTGAAGGGACGTCGGCCGCTCGCGGTTCCGCACCGAGCGCATGCCGTCGGTGCGGGGCGCACGCGGTGCGCGCCGAATCCGGCCTGCGGGTCCGGCGCGCAGCAGCCGCGTCGAGACCTGGTCGCTCGCCCGCCGACAGCATCGTGTGCCGGCGGCCTCAGGTGTTGAGCAGACGGTCGAAGAAGGAGCGGTACTGCTGGAGCGCCAGCCGCAGGTCTTCCGTGGCGACCTGTTCGCCTTGGTCCCACTGACCCTCCAGCCCCTGCTTGCGTGAGGAGAAGGTCCGGGCGAGCGTCTGCATCACCTCGGCCACCAGGGCGTCCGCCGACTTGACCGCTTCCTGGGGGTCATCCACGAACCGGCTCTGGATCTCGCGCCACGTCCTGCGGTAGCCCTCTGCCTCCTCGCCGCCGAGCAGCGGTTCGTCCGCCGCCGAGGGCTGCTCGCCCCCGTGACCGGTCGCTTCCTCCTCCTGCGTGTCGCCGACGTCGCCACCCCGGGTCTCCGCCGTCGCCTCACCGGGGTAGGTGGGTACCCGCCGTTCATCGTCGAGCCGGGCGTCCGGCGCGGCTGACGTCGTCGCCCCGGGGTTCGCGATGTCTTCCGTCGTCAGCTCGGCGCCGACAGCTCGGTCGTCTTCCCTGTCCGCTGGGTTCCGCATGTTCACCGGCTCCTCTGGTCGTCGAGCAACTCCTCGAAGAGCGCGCGGTAGTGCACCATCGCGCCGCGGAGTTCCTCTGTCGTCGTCTGCCCGGTACCGCTGCGTTCCTTGACGTCGTGCGCGGCGCGGTAGTGCTCCAAGGTCCGTCCGTGTTCCACCGAGAGATCGCGCACCTGGCGGCTGAATCCCTCCGTCGGGTATCCGCGCTCGCGCATCAGCCGCGTGACCAGCTCATCGGCCTCGCCGACGGAGCTTTCAGGCCGGTCCACGAACCGCTCCTGGACACTGCTCCACTCGCGCGAGTACTGCTGACGTCGCTCCGACGGGAGTTCCTTGATCCCGAAATCGGCGTGGCGCTCCTCGCGGGCCCGGAGGTCGCGCTCCGCGGCCATGCGGCCGCCCTCGGCTTCGACCGTGCGGTCGTACTCGGGCCCGAACCTCTTCTGCAGGTGCCGTCGGCGGGACATGATCCACAACCCGACGCCGAGTGCGATGACCACGACCGCCGCGATGACGATCACGGTGATGAGCATGGTGTTCGACATGGCTCGCCTCCATCCGGGCCTCATCGGCCTCTGCCACGCGGCTGCCCGTGGTGACACCGGTCAAACGGGCCCGGTGGCCTGCTCCGCCTGCCGGGGTGCGGCCCCGTCGCAACCCCTTCCGGCACGAACCGCACCCCGCGCCCGCGCGGCTGCCGGGGACGCGATCGTGTCCGCCTCCCCGTACCGGCTGCGGCCGCGGCGGCCGGATCGGCGCGGACGGGTGCGATCTTGGGGGGTTTGAAAGGTCGGCAGGCTGGTCAGACGCCAAGAGGTACCCGTCCGCCGCCGTGAGCACCGCAGTGAGCAGCCCAGCAGCCCAGCAGCCCGGGTCGAAGACGTGTGCACGGCCGGTGGAGCCGTGCCGGCGTCCGCAATGTCGAAACGATCGGACCAGCGCCATGAAAGCTCGCCCCCACGCCTCGCACCCCTCCTCCGCCTCCCCTCCCGACGCACAGCGCCTTCTCGCCATCTACCTCAACGACCATCTCGCGGCCGTCGGCAGCGGCGTCTCTCTCGCCCGCCGTACGGCCCGGGCCCACCGGGGCACACCGGCCGGGCCGCCTTTGGCCGAGCTCGCCGGGCAGATCGCGGAGGACCGGGAGAGCCTGCGCGAGTTCATGACCGCTCTCGACGTCCCCGCGCGGTGGCCCCGGGTGCTCATGGGCCGGCTGGCCGAAAAGGTGGGCAGGGTGAAACTCAACGGTCGCCTGGTGAGCCGTTCGCCCCTCAGTGACGTCCTCGAAATGGAAGCCATGCGGATCGGCGTGGAAGGCAAGGCCTTGCTGTGGCAGTCGCTCGGCGTCCTCGCCGACACCCACCCCCACCTCGACCGGGCCGCCGTCGAGCGGCTCCTGTCCCGGGCGCGGCACCAGGCAGCCGTACTGGAGGGGCTGCGCGTGGAGGCCGCGGGGCGAACCTTCACGCCCACGGCCCCGGACCCCGCTCACCCCGGCCGGGGTCG
>NZ_JBSGZP010000950.1:0-2183 GCF_053611065.1 Streptomyces sp. NPDC054840 | reverse complement strand
ACGCCGGCGCGGCTCAAAGACCGGGATCCGCCCCGGATCCCACTCCTCGAACGCCGGAGGGCTGACATTGCCCTGCGGGCAATCCAGCCTCCGGGCGGACGGCAGCAGCCACATCCACCCTCGCCGGCTTTGAGGCGCGGGGTCCGGGGCAGCGTCGCGGCGGCGGCGCTGCGGCCGGGGGACTACGCGCGGGCCGCGGCCTCGTCGGCCAGGGCGGTGAGGTCCTCGATGGACATCGCGCCCGGGGGCAGACCCTCGCGGGCGAAGATGTTGGCCGCGTGCCGCAGGACGTCGTTGACCGGTGTCGGCACCCCGTGCAGTCGGCCCAGCAGGGAGATCTCCCCGTTGAGGTAGTCCGCCTCCACCGAGCCCGTGCCCCGCGCCAGGCTCTGCCAGGACGAGCCGCCACGCACGCCGTCCGGCTGGTCCACCTTGCCGTCGCGGGCCAGCGCCTGCTCGGCGTCCGAGGCGTACGGGACGCCCGCGGCCCGGAAGGCGGCCTTCCCCTCGCGGACGGCCCGCGACAGCAGCGCCGCCTTCGCGGGATCCGGTTCCGGTCCGGTGGTCGCCTGGATCGCGTTGCCCAGGTTCCCCAGCAGCTTCGCGTACTTCCAGCGCATCACGTCCGTGGTCGTCGGCGCCCCGAAGCCGGCCTTGGTGAGGTCCGCCGCGACGGCCCGGGCAGTGGCGTCCGTGCCGCCCGCCGCCCTCCCCACGTGCAGGACGCCGGTCAGCGGCGCGCACAGCGCGGAGACCACGCCCGGCTCCAGGAAGGTGGCGGGCAGCCATACGCACACCCCGTACACGCGCGCGAAGCGCCGTAGCGCCAGCCGCTCGCTCTCCACACCGTTCTGCGCGCAGAGCACGGGCAGCCGCTGTGCGGCCGTTCCGCCGCCCGCGACCTCCGCGTCACCCCACGCGTCGAGCGCGGCGATGGCGTCCTGGGTCTTCACGGACAGCAACAGCACGTCGTCGGGGCGCAGTTCACCCAGTTCGTCCGGTCCGGTGACGACGGGCAGCCGGTGTATCCGGGTCCCGTCGGCCGTCGTGAGGCGCAGCCCCTCGGCGCGCAGGGCCTGCGCGTGCGCGCCGCGGGCGACGAGTACGACCTCGCCGCCCGCCTCCGCGAGCCGTCCGCCGATGGTGGCGCCGACCGCGCCCGCGCCGATGATGATGTAACGCATGCCACGAGCCTGGCACATCCGGCCGCCGGGGTGTGCGTCGGGGCGCGGCGAACCGCCGTGCCAGCGGGGGACGCGCCTTACGGGTGGTAGTTCTGCCGGCCGGAGGGATCCAACCGGACGATGCCCAACAGGCTCTCGGCGAGTTGCTCCTCGAAGAAGAGCCCCGGAATTCCTCGGGACCAGCTTGGAGTTGATCGCGAAGGAGGGGGTGTGACTACTATCTTTCCCCTCCCGAAGAACAAACCGGACTGTAGACGTTCGCCGGCCCCGGGCGCACCCCTGATGCGCACGCGGGCCCGGGGTCAGGCCCCGGTCAGCTCCACGAGCTTGGCGACGGTGTTCCAGTTGCGGGTGGTCACGTCGAGGCCCTTGACGACGGCGGGCCTGGCGAGGGCCTCGGCGAGCTTGGAGCGGCCCAGGCCGTCGGGGGCGTAGAGGTAGAGGACGCGCTCACCGATCCGGTACTCCTCGGGGAGGTACGCCGCCCCGTCGAGCGCGGCGAAGCGCTCCGCGCCGGGCTGTTCGGAGCAGAAGGTCACGTGCAGCTGCCTGCCCTCCAGCTCCGCGGCCGGGAACGGGCAAGCCTCGGCGACGGCGCGCAGGTATGCGCCGTCCAGCACCAGGCACGCCACGCGGAAGCCGAAGTGTGCCTCGATGGCCGCCTCCAGTTCCCGGGCGAGGACGGTCGGGTCCTGCTGCGTGCTGCTGAAGACGGCGTTACCGCTCTGCAGATACGTCTGCACCTCGCCGTGGCCGAGCCCCTCCAGCAGCGAACGCAGCTCCGCCATCGGGACCTTCTTGCTCCCGCCGACATTGATCCCGCGCAGCAGGGCCGCGTACTTCCTCGTCATCGCCTTCTTCGTCATGGGCGCACCTTAAGGGCTGTCCCGTCCTCCCCGGCGGGCGCCCGGCGCCACTACGGCCTACGGCAATTCGGCCTCGATGAGGTCGGCCGCCTGACGTGTGCCGCCCTCGGTCTCCATCCGGGCGCGGACGGCC
>NZ_JBSGZP010000949.1:0-2183 GCF_053611065.1 Streptomyces sp. NPDC054840 | reverse complement strand
GGAATCGTCGCGGTACGCGGCTCTCGCGCCGGCGCCGGTCCCGGGAACGACCGCCCGGGTGGCCCTCGCAGGCTTCGGTGGCCTGCTCCGGGGGCTGGCCCGGCCGCGCTCCGCAGACGTGCGCGCCTCCGCCGCCGCGCTGCGTGCCCTGCGCGCACGCCACGGGGACGCGCCGGCCCTGATCCGCACCCGATCCGGGCTGACCTTCCTCGTCCTCCTCGACCCACATGACCTGCGCCGCTTCTACGCCGAACCCGTCAGCGTCCTCGCGGCCGCCGCGCCCGACAAGTGCCGGGGCCTCGGCGCCGAGGAGCCCGCCGACTCCGGATGCTCCCGCGGCGACCTCCGCGCGGAGCAGCGCCAGGTCGGGGCCGAGGTGCTGGCCGCGGGCCGGCCCGTGCACCCCTCCTGCGGCCCCTTCCTCACCGCCCTCGCGCAGGAGGCCCGGCGCCTGACCGTCCCCGCCACCGCGACCGGCACCCTCACCGCCTCCGCCGCCACCCTCGACCTCGCCCGCGCCCGGTACGCCGTCCAGCGTGCCGCCCGGCGGATCGTGCTCGGCGACGCGGCAGCCGCGGACGAGGAGCTCACCGGATGGCTCACCCAGCTGCGCGCCGACGGCGGAAGCCCGCGCGGCGGCCGGGTCCGCGCCGCCCGCTCCGTGCACGACAGGGCCCGCGCCCGCATCGAGGAGTACGCCGCCCGAGCCGACGGCGACACCCTCGTCGGTCGGGCCGCCCGCCACGCCGACCCCCACGGAACCCTCGATCCCCTCGGCCAGGCCCTGCACTGGCTCCTGGCCATGGACGCCGTCCCGGACACGCTGCTGCGCACTCTGCTCCTGCTCGGGGCGCACCCAGGGGAGCAGGACCTGGCCGCGGCCGAGGCGTCCGCCGAAGCCGTCGCCGGTGCGGACCGGGGCGAACTGCCCCGGCTGCGGGCCTGCGTCCGGGAGTCCCTGCGGCTCTACCCGGTGGTGCCCGACCTGATCCGCGTCACCCGCGCCGAGACCGAATGGCGGGGCGTGCGCTACCCGGCCGGTACCTCGCTGCTGGTCCCCGCCGCGTTCCACCAGCGCGACCCCGAACGCGTACCGGCCGCGCACGTGTTCGTGCCCGGCCGGTGGAAGAACCCGGGCGCGGACCAGGACGTCCGGATGGCGCCCTTCAGCCACGGCGGTGGCCGTTGCCCGGGCGACCAGCTCGGCCTGATGACGACCGCCGCGCTCTGCGCCGAGGTGCTGCGCGGCCATCGCGTCGCGGGTACCAGGCCGGTGCTCGACCCGGTGGGGCCGCTGCCCGCGACCCTCGACCCGCAGGGCATCCGGCTCACGCTCACCCGCCGCTGAGGGCGCCCCGCCGAGCGCGACTCCGGTCCCCGTTCCTGTCCCCGTGCCTGGCCCGTTTCCCGCCCGTCCCGACCCCGACCCCGACCCCGACCCCGACCCCGCCCCCGCCCGTCCCCGAACCCCTGCCGAACCCCCGAGGATGACATGCCCGACGCCGCGACCTCCGCCCCGGACATCGACCTGCTCGACGCCCCGTGCCGCGCCCTCGCCGAGGCCGCCGACGCGGTCGGGGAAGCCGCCCGCCACGCCTCCGGCCTGGCCTACGGGGCCCGCCTGCCCGCGGCCGCCCTCGCCCGGGGCGGCCTTACCCGGCTCGGCTGGCGCACCCTGTTGCGTACACTCACCGACCCGGCGGGCCTCGGCTGGGCCCCGCGCGGCCGGGGTGTGGCCCGGGCCGGCCGGCTCGCCGGCATCCTGGCGGGACGGGAGAGCCTCGCGATCAGCATCGCGGTCTGCGGACTGAGGGCCCGGATCAGGGCCGCGAGCGCCGACCGCCCCGAACTGTTCGACGATCCGGGCGCGGCCGCGGTCCTCGGCGCCGTCGGAGCGGGCCACCAGGGACAGGCCGTCCGGTTGTTCCGTGCCATCATGCGCGAGCGGGGCGCCGAACACGCCTTCGCGTTGCTGGCCCCGTCCTTCGCCGACATCCTCGCCTGGCACGCGCTGACCGACGCGAACCCCTTCAACGACCATGCCGGCTGGCAGGTCGCCACCGGCCGGGCCGAGACCGCCGAACCCGTCCTCGGGCTCGGCGCCGCCTTCTGGGCCTTCTGCGACCGCGGCCCGGGCCTGCCCGAGGGAGTGGCCGCGACGGGGGCCGCGCCGACCCGGGGCC
>NZ_JBSGZP010000948.1:0-2185 GCF_053611065.1 Streptomyces sp. NPDC054840 | reverse complement strand
GCTCGTGTCGGCCCTCACCGGGGTGCTGCGCCGCCACGAGGCCTTGCGCACCCGCCTCGGCGTCTCCACCGCCGGGCAGCCGAGGCTGCACGTGGACGAGGAACCGGTTCTGCGGCTCATCCGCGCCGACCTGTCCGGCTTCACCCCGCAGGCCGCGGCCGAACGCGTCACCCTGCAGAGCACCGAGAGCGCCTCCACCGTCCTGGACCTGGAGAGCGGCCGCACCAGCGCCTTCCGCCTGCTGCGGCTCACCCCCGGCGAGCACGTCCTGATCCTCGCCTCCCACCTCGCGGTCTTCGACGGCTGGTCCTCCGGCGTCTTCCTCGCGGACCTGGCCGCCGGCTACCGCGAGGGCCCGGCGGGCCTCGACCCGCCCGACCTGCAGTTCCCCGACTACGCCGACTGGCAGCACCGGTGGCTCGCCGGACCCGACGGCGCCGCCGAACTCGCCCGCCGCCGGGCCACGTTCGCCGGCGACCCGCCCGCACCCCGGGCACCGGGCGGATTCGAACGCGGGCACCTGCCCGTACGACTGGCCCGCGGGCCCGTCGACGCCGGGCTGGAGCTGGGCGCGACCGAGGGAGCCACCCCGTTCATGACGCTGCTCGCCGCGCTGGCCGTCGTACTGGCCCGCAGGCAGGGCCGTACCTCCCAGGTGATCGGCACCCCTGCGGCCGGGCGCTTCGCCGGACCGCTCGAAGGCGCCGTCGGGCAGTTCACCACCGTGGTACCGATACGGCTCGACCTCGCGGGCGGACCCACCTTCCGGGAGCTGCTGCACCGCACCCGGGCCGCGGTGGCCGAAGCGCTCGCCCACCAACGCCTGCCCGTCGACGTCCTGTTCGGCGCCGGTACGCCCCCGCCGTACAACGTCCTGTTCGCCCTTCACAACTACCCGTCGGTCCCCCTGGACCTGCCCGGCATCGAGGTCGGCCAGCTGCCCGGGCCGCCCGCCCGGCACCTGGAGCTCTACAGCCCCGACCCGGCCGCCGCCCTCGCCTGCGTCGGCCTCGTGGAACGGGACGGCGAGATCGGCGGCACCGCCGAGTACAACCGCCACGCGGCCACGCCCGAGGACGTGCGAGGGCTGCTCACCGGAATCGAGGACGTGCTGGACCGGGCCGTCACCGCGCCCGCATCCCCGCTCACCACCTAGGGAGTTGCCGTGCTCACCACCGAGTTCTACCGCGCGCCCGCGGACTGCGGGCTCGTACGGAGCGGAGCCGACGTGCCCCGCACCCCCATGCGGGCCCTGCGCGAGGACATCCACGACCTCCTGGTCTCGGCCCCCGTGGCCGAGGCCCGGCGCACCCGCGACCCCCGGCCCATCCACCGGGCCCTGGGCGAGCGGGGCCTCCTCGCGCCCCAGTGGCCCGAGGAGTACGGCGGCCGCGGCATCAGCCAGGTCGCGGCGGCCGTGCTGGTCGAGGAACTGGCCATGCACGACGTCCCCGACCTGCTGCACACCCTCACCGTGCAGATCGTCGGATCCACCCTGCTCAACGTCGCGAGCGCGGCGATGAAGGCCCGGCACCTGCCGGGCTTCGCCGCCGGCACCGCCTTCGGCTGCGTGCTGTTCAGCGAACCCCAGGCCGGCTCCGACCTCAACATCCTCTCCACCCGGGCCGTTTCGGACGGCAAGGGCGGCTACAAGCTGTACGGCACCAAGGTCCACTCGCTCTTCGCCCGGCTCGCCGACTACGGACTGTGCCTGGCCCGCGGCGAGGACGACGCCTTCAGCCTGTTCCTCGTCCCCCTGGCCCAGCCGGGCGTCACCATCCGGCAGATCCCGGGCATGGGCGACGACGCCTTCCACGAGGTCACTCTCGACGGTGTGGCCGTGACCGCCGACGACGTGGTCGGCGAGACCGGCCAGGGCTGGGCCATCGTCGTCAAGACGCTCGCCTTCGAGCGCACCGGACTCGACTACTACGTCAAGTCGCTGCGCTGGTACCGGGCCGCCGTGGAACGCCTGGAGGCCCACACCGACCGGCTGGAGGCCGGCCAGCACGACCAGATCGGCCTGGCCAAGCTCAACGCCCGGCTGCTCGCGGCGGGCACGCTGGTCCGCCGCGTCCTCACCCGCCTCGACCGCGGTGAACTCAACGAGGACGAGGCCACCGACCTCCTCTTGGACCAGGTACGCACCGGGGAACTGGCACTCGCCCTGCCGGGCCGGCTGCCC
>NZ_JBSGZP010000947.1:0-2206 GCF_053611065.1 Streptomyces sp. NPDC054840 | reverse complement strand
ACCCGGGTGAGGGTGTCGGGACCGGCGTCATGGCGCGGAACGCGATCAGGCCCGAGGGCCGCCGAAGGGAGGGCCGATGCCGTAATACGTGCCCAGCTGCTCCCGGTAACCGGCGTCCCCGAGGTGCTTGTCCCGGTGGAACTCGGGGGCGTCCTTGATCTGTTCCTTCGTGCGGTCCACGAAGATTTTCCGCTCCTCCGGGTCGATCCTGACGACCGTATTCGCCGGCAGCAGGACCTCCTTACCGAAGATCCACACACCGGTGTCGACCACCAGGTAGGCGTCACCGACCTCGTCGGAGTGCTTGTCGACCTTGCCGATGTCCCCGTCGGTCGCCTCGACCTTGTAGCCGGTCAGGTCCGTACCGGCCAGGTGGCCCGCGGTCGGCTGGTAGCTCCACACATGTTCCGTCACGCGTGACAACTCCTCGGTCAACGGGGGACGGCGGGGAAACGCTTCTCCGCCGATCCTCCTTGTTCCGTACGTCATGCGCGGCGGGTCCTGGTCCCGCCTGGACTTCGCCTGCCCCGCTTCCACCGCTTCACGCAACCGGACCGCATGCGTAGTGCGCTCGGCAGGCGTCGCTCACGGCGCGGGGTACGCTCCGACGGCCTGCCGATAGGCCACGTGCCCGCCCAGCGCGCCGGTGACGGCAACGGCAGCCAGCCCGCCCAGGGACCACAGCCGGCCCTTCGCCACGCGGCCGTGGAGCCGCGACGTCAGGGATGCGGTGTAGCAGGCGACCGTAGCCACGTTGGAGACCGCGTGGGCCAGGCCGACCCGGGCCTGCGCGGGAGGCAGGTCCGCCCAGTCCGCCCACCCGGCGACCGCTGCCGGGGCGACCCCGGCCAGTCCGACGGCAGTGAGGGTCGTAGCCGCACGCTGCGACCCGGGTAGGAGGTCCAGCACGGCGGCAGACAGCCAGCATCCGATGGGTACCTGCACCAGCACGGGATGCAGGGGGTGGCCCAGCGGCCTGCCGCGCAGCAGATCACGCATCCCGCCCAGGGGGAGTGCGCGGATGCCCCGCTGGAGCACCCTGATCGCCGGATCGGCCACCGTTGTTCGCTCCAGCCGGTCCAGAGCGGTCAGCCACCCTGTCGAGGCAGCGCCGAACACCGGGGTCTGCGCGGCCAGGGTCGAGGTGTCGGGGGTGTGTGGGTTCATACACGACGCCTACCCGGCGTCACGCTGTGATCCCGCCTCGGCCGCGACTCCACCCGAACGACCGGCCGGCTGATGCGGGAGCCGCGGCTGGACGTGTCGGGCCGCCAGGGAGAGGCCGTAGGTGAGCTCGCCCGGTACGGCGCGGCCTGGGGCGGCGGGCGAGGTGCGCGGGGTTCGCGGCGAGGGTCTTGGTCGTCGCTCCGGTCTTCAGGGTCGACCCAGGAGGTGTTGCGACTGCACGCACGCGGTCGCCGCCACCGCCATGGCCGAGGGAGCGGACGCGCGATCCGGCGAGCCCGTTCGTCTCAGGTCCGAAGGCGGCTGTTGACGCCGTCATGGCCGTCGGCGTTCTCGTCGTCGAACCAGTAGTCGCCGGCGGCCAGGTAGCGGAAGGAGTGCTCGCCCCTGCCCGGCAGAGTGACGGTGACCGCGCGGGTGCCGTCGGTGCGGGGAACCAGGGGGTGGGTGCCGGGCTGCCACTCGTTGAAGTCGCCCACCACGCTGACCGGGCCTGGCGGATGGTCGGCGGGCAGCACGAAGGTGACCTCGTTGCGGTCCTTGCGCGGCGTACGTTCCAGCATGGGCGGGCTCCTCGGGAGTTGGGGAAATGAGTGCGACCCGACCCATCCTCGGCACCAGGCGATCCCCGTGCATTCCGGCGGAGCCAACCGCCCATGCGTATCACCCGCACGCCACTCTCCGTAATGGAAATGGTGCGGAATGTCGTTACATGTGCCAGCGTGGTGAGGGAGGAATTCCCACCTCCCCGTCAATAAGGAGTCGCCGTCATGGGCGGTATGCAGGACAAGCGCCAGGAGCCGGGCAAGGGCCGCGAGGAGCAGCGGCGTCCGCAGCGTCCCGGCCAGGACCCGGCACACCCCGGACCGGGCCAGCCGTCCCGTCAGCCGGGACGCGAGGAGAAGACGCATCGTCGCGAGGAGGACCTCCCGCGCGCAGAGGGCCTGCGCGACGACGACATCTGACCTGAGTAACACCCCACGCACGCAGAGCCCGGCCGGAGCCCGTAGTCACCCCGGCC
>NZ_JBSGZP010000946.1:0-2209 GCF_053611065.1 Streptomyces sp. NPDC054840 | reverse complement strand
AGCTCGCCCGGGCCCTGCTCGAACCCCCGGACTTCGACGAACGGGCCGCCGTCCTCTACGAACTGGGCTGTGCCTCCCTGCTCACCGAGCCCGCCAACACCGTCAACCATCTGAGGGCCGCCCTCGCCGAGCCCTCCGACGACCCGGCCCTGCGCCAGGGCATCGTCATCCGGCTCGCCCAGGTCCTCGCCCACAGCGACCGCCTCGCCGAAGCCTCGGAATCGCTCGCGCGGGAGATCCCGTACACCCAGGACGTACGCGCCCGGCTGCGCCTGCAGTCCGAGCAGTTCATGTGGGACGCCTTCAACGCCGCCGAGACCGACTCCCCGGCCCGCTCCCGCCGGCTCGCCCGCCTCGCCGACCGGCTGACCGGGCGCGACCTCACCGAGCGGTACATCATCGGGCTGCGCGCCTGGGACGCCTGCCTGCGGGGCGAGTCGGTCGACGTCGTGCTGCACCACGCCGGCCGGGTGCTGGAGCGGCCCTTCAGCTGGGCCCACGAGGACCGCGGCTTCGAGGTCCCGGTGCTGGCCGCCATGGTCCACATGTACGCCGACCGGCCCGGCCGGGCGGAGGAGCTGTTCGAGGAGGGCACCGCCGAGTTCGAGCGGCACGGCTGGCGCGGGGCGCACCTCTCCTTCGCCTACAGCCTGCGGGCCTACGTGCGCTACCGGCGCGGGCGGCTCGTGGACGCCGAGGAACTGGCCCGGGCCGGGCTGCGGCTCGCCGAACGGGTGGGCCGGCGTACCCCCGTGCACTGGTACGCCATAGCCATCCTCCTCACCACCCTGCTCGCGCGCGGCCGGCCCGAGGAGGCCTGGGACCTGGCCCAGGAGCACGAGTACGGCAGCCCCTTCCCGGCGGCCGTCGTCTTCCCCGACTCCCAGACCGTGTACGCCGAACTGCTCCTGTCCCGGGGCGAGACGCAGGCGGCCATCGTCGAACTGGAGGCGGTCGACCGGCGGCTGACGCCGCGCGGTATCCAGAACCCGTCCTGGTGCCCGTGGCAGCTGCACCTGGCCCGGGCGCTGGCCGCGGACGATCCGCGGCGGGCCCGCGCCCTGGCCGACGACGCCGTCCGCCGGGCCCGCGCCTTCGGCGCCGCCTCGGGCATCGGCCAGGCCCTGCGGGTGGCGGCGCAGGTCGCCGCCCCCGAGGAGCGGGCAGGGCTCCTCCAGGAGGCGGTCACCCTGCTCTCGACCTCACCGGCGGGCTACGAACTGGCCTGTGCCCTGGCCGCGCTCGGCACCGAGCTGCGGGACGCGGACCTGCTGATGCAGGCCCAGGTGACCGCGCGGGAATGCGGTGCGGACGGGCTGGCCGCGGAGACCACCCACACCCTGCTGGCACTGGGCGGCAGCCTGCCGTGCGGGCTGGCCTGGGAGGACGGGCTCACGGAGGAGGAACTGCTGGCGGCGGACCTCGCGGTGCGCGCCGAGAAGGAGACCGTGCCAAAGGCTGTGGTGCTGCCCGCGCCGGACTGGGCACTGTCGGCGGCCTGCCGCAAGCTGGGCACCGACCGGCCCGGCCTGAGGGAAGCACTGGAGGCGTTCGCCCGTAGCTCGACGTGATCGGGGCCGCCGCCCGCCGGGAAGGCGAACCGTATGGATCACGTCGAGAAACTCGCCCGCTTCCGGACCGGGGCGGCGGCATCGAGAAGGCGGTGCGCTGGGCGTTCGACCTCGGCGATCCGGTACCAGCGGTCCCCTCCCGCCCCGGCCGGCCGGTCACCGACCTGGTGCGGCACGTGGGCGGAGCGCAACCGCCACCTCGCGCACGCCCTGCGCGAACGGCTCACGGCCCCGCCCGACCCCGCCGGGCCTCGCCTTCCCGAGGTAGCGGACGGCCCGCACGCGCGGACCGACCGGTTCGCCCCCGGCGCCCGGGAGCCGGCGGCTCCCCCCCCGGGAGCTGGCGGAGCTCCTCGGCGAGCTGGAGCACGACATGCGTGTCCGGCCCCGGTCGGCGGAGCAGACCACGGGCTTCCGGCCGCGGATGCGGCTGATCGAGCCGGCCGTCCACGGCATGGACACCTGATCCGCGACCGGTACCCCGGGCCGCCTCGGACCGGACCTCGCGACGGACGCCGTGACCCCTGACCCAGACCATCGAGGCGACGGCCCCGGCCCGGCGCGGCCGGCAGTGGTCACCGGCGGGAGCGGGGGAGAAGTACCGCTTCCGGCGTACCGACGGACCGCAATTCTGGACG
>NZ_JBSGZP010000945.1:0-2212 GCF_053611065.1 Streptomyces sp. NPDC054840 | reverse complement strand
GCACCAGGGCGAGCCGTGCCAGCGCGCCGGGCACCCGGGCACCGGCCGCCGAGGAGGTACGCATACGTGCGCGGGTCCGGCCGCGCAGCCGGGTGCGGGGTTCGTCGCTCATGATCCGACCAGCCTATGCTCCGGTGGGCCCGGAGACGGGTGGGGCTGGGTCGGGTCCGCGAAGTCCCGCCTGCCCGCGGCGCCTGGCACCGCACCTGGCCGCGTCGTCGGGGTGCCCGAGTGCGTTCGGTGCGCGGGCGCCCCTCCGCCGTGCGATGCACGCCACCGGACGCCGCGGGGCCCGCCCCTTCGGGCGGCCGGCCCTACTTCGCGGACACGCCCCAGGCCCGGTCGTCGAAGTCCCCCCAGCCACCGTCGGCACGTCCCCCGGGACAGCCCTTAGGCTGCTGGCCTGTCGATCACGGGGGATGCGGGCATGGGTGGCGCGGCGGCGTTGGAGAAACTGGTGCCGGTGCTGCTGGCGTTCGGCGGCGGGGTGCTGCTCGCCCGCCGGAAGATCGTGCCGGCCGAGGCCTCCAAGGTCTTCTCCGACTACGCCTTCCTCTTCGCCGTCCCCTGTTACCTCTTCGGCAACATCTACGCCAGCGACCTCGGGGCCCTGTTCAACTGGCGGGCGATCGGCGGCTATGCCGGGGCCGCGGCCCTCGCCGTGGTGGCGGTGGCGGTGGTGGCGGTCGCCCACGGTCTGCGCGAGCCCCGCGACGTGGCGCTGCGTGTGATGGCGGGAGTCCAGGTGAACACCGCCTACTTCGCCGTCCCCGTCTTCATCACCGTGTTCGGGACGGCGGCGCCGATCTTCCCGATCCTGCTGTTCCAGGTCTGCGTCCTGTCCCTGGTCGTCATCGCCCTCATGGAACTCGGCCGCGCGGGCCCGGAGGCCGGCGGCCCGGGCCGCCGCCTCTCGCGCGCCGTAGGCGCCTCGCTCGTGACCCCGCTGGTCCTCGCCTGCAACGCGGGGATCTTGTTCAACCTGCTCTCGGTACGGGTCCCGGCCGTCGTCCTGGACGGCGCCGCGTTCGTCGGCGACAGCGCTTCCCCGGTGGCCCTCTTCGCCCTCGGCCTCCACCTGGGCGGCCTCGGCCTCGACCTGCGGGGCACCACGCGGGAGGAACTCGCCCTCATAGGCTTCAAGTGCCTGGCGTTCCCGCTGCTGACCTGGGCGGTGTGCGGGCCACTGGTCGGCGTGCGGGGCGAGTGGCTGGCGTACCTCGTCCTGATCGCGGCGATGCCCACCCCCCAGAACCTGTTCATCTTCGCCCAGCGCTACGACGTCGGCGTCGACCTCTCCGCGTCGATCGTGATCAAGAGTTCGCTCGTATCGCTCCTGCTGCTGCCCCTGTGGCTGCACACTCTGGTCGTATGAACGCCAATGATTGCGGCCCCTCGACATCGCCGGGCGCCGTCACCTTAGGATTGCTCGCCGCCTGGACCGTGCACGACCTCGAAGAAGTGGCCACCATGGCGCGCTGGTCCCGGACCCGGGTCCCCGCCCTGCGCGAGCGTCACCCCGGCGTACCCGACCGGATCTGGCGGAGCCTGGAGGTGGACGGCCGCGAGTTCGCCACCGCGGTCGCCGTGATGGGACTGGTCGTCGCGGCGGCCTCCGCCGACGGGTACCGCACCGGCGGGCGCTCCGCCTTCTACCAGGCCTCGCTGAACGGGTTCGGCCTGCACGGTCTCGTCCACCTCGCGCAGGCCGCCGCCACCCGCGGCTACACCCCCGGGGTGGTCACCTCACCGCTGCTCGTGGTCCCCTTCACCCTGTGGGCGCGCGGCCGGCTGCGTCGGGCCGGGGTCCTGCGGCCCACGCGGCCGCGCGACATCGTCTCGGGCCTGGCCCTCGCGGGCGCGGCCACCGCGGTCTCGCACGCCGTCGCCCGGCGGATCCACCGTGCCGCGTCCGCGCCGTAGCCCCTCGCCGTCCGCTCGTACGCCTCTGCATCCGCCGGTACGTACCCCGGGCGGCATCGGCTCGTTGACCCGGCATGGAACTGCCGACCATCGCGGCGCCGGGTGTCGGTGAACGGGCCGACGCCGTGGCCGATGCCGCCTGCCACCTCTACGACACCATCGCCCCCTGGGGAACCGGCGCGCCCGGCGGATGGAGCCGGACCGCCGCCGAGGACGCCGCCGAGGCCATCGAGACCACCGCCCACGCCCTCGCGTCCGTCGACCCGGGCGCCGAGGTGGTCCTCGCGCC
>NZ_JBSGZP010000944.1:0-2213 GCF_053611065.1 Streptomyces sp. NPDC054840 | reverse complement strand
ATCAGGAGGATGCCGGCGGCTGTTCGGTCATACGCTCTCCCGCGTGTGCCGGTTGACCGGCCGGGCGAGGCCGTAGTTCTCGCGGAGAGTGGCGCCGGTGTACTCGGTGCGGAAGAGCCCGCGCCGCTGGAGGATCGGCACGACGTGGTCGACGAAAGCGGTCAGGCCCGTGGGCAGGACCGGCGCCATGATGTTGAAGCCGTCGGCGGCCCCCTGGGTGAACCACTCCTGGAGCTGGTCGGCGATCTGCTCGGGGGTACCGGCGAAGACCCGGTGCCCGCGGCCTGCGCCCAGGCGGGCGATCAGCTGGCGCAGGGTGAGGCCGTCGCGCCGGGCGAGCTCGGCGACGAGGGTGAAGCGGCTCTTGTTGCCGTTGATGTCCCGCTCCTCGGGCAGGTCCGGGAGCGGGCCGTCCAGCGGCAGTCCGGTGAGGTCCACGTTCAGCATCCCGGACAGCTGGGCGAGGCCGTACTCGGGCACCTGCAGGTCGGTGAGCTGCTGCGCCAAGGCCTTCGCCTCGGCTTCGGTGGATCCGATGACGGGGGCGATGCCGGGCAGGACGAGCAGGTCGCTCTCGGCGCGGCCGTACGTGGCGAGGCGGGACTTGAGGTCCTTGTAGAAGGTCTGGCCGTCGGTGAGGGTCTGCTGGGCGGTGAAGACGGCCTCGGCGTACTGGGCGGCGAACTCCTTGCCGTCCTGGGAGGAACCGGCCTGCACGAGCAGCGGGTAGCCCTGGGGGGAGCGCGGGACGTTGAGCGGCCCGGCGACGCCGAAGTGCTCCCCGCGGTGTGCGGCGGGGTGCAGCTTGTCGGTGTCGGCGTAGACGCCGCGCTCCTTGTCGAGGACGATCGCATCGTCCTCCCAGCTGTCCCAGAGCTTGGTGGCGACGTCGAGGAACTCGCGGGCGCGCTCGTAGCGGAGGTGGTGCTCCAGGTGCTCGTCGCGGTTGAAGTTGCGGGCCTCGTCGACCGTGCCCGAGGTGACGATGTTCCAGCCGGCCCGGCCGCCGCTGATGTGGTCGAGGGAGGCGAACTTGCGGGCCAGGTTGTAGGGCTCGTTGAAGGTCGTGGAGACGGTGGCGATGAGCCCGATGTGCTCGGTGACGGCGGCGATGGCGGAGAGCAGGGTGAGCGGCTCGAATCCGCCCAGTGCGTTGTGGCGGGCCTTGCCCCAGAGGGCGACCCCGTCGGCGAAGAAGATCGAGTCGAGCAGTCCGCGCTCGGCGGTGCGGGCCAGGTCCTGGAAGTACCGCAGGTCGGTGATGAGTTCGGGCCGGCTGTCGGGGTGGCGCCAGGCGGCGTCGTGGTGACCGGCGTTCATCAGGAAGGCGTTGAGGTGGAGGGTGCGGTTCGCGGTCATGGCTGTTCCCTGAGTTCGGTGGCGTTGCGTGCTGGGGCGGGCCCGGACGGCGCGGGCGTCAGGCGGGGACGCGCCAGGTGCTCAGGCGGCGTTCGATCGAGACCAGCAGCTGGTTGAAGGCCACGCCGACGGCGGAGATGGTGATGATGCCCGCGTACATCTGCGGGATCGCGAAGTTGTACTGCGAGGCGTTGATCAGGTAGCCGAGGCCCGCCTTGGCGCCGATCATCTCGGCGGCCACCAGGACGAGGATGGAGACGGCGCCGGCCAGCCGGATGCCGGTGAAGATGGCCGGTACGGAGGACGGCAGGATCACCTTCTGGAAGAGCCTCGGGGTGGACAGGTCCATCGAGCGGGCCAGTCTGACGAGGGTGGGATCGGCGTTGCCCACCGCGCTGATGGTGTTCAGCAGGACCGGCCAGAGGCAGGCGTATACGACGATCGAGAGCTTCGAGGTCTCGCCGATGCCGAGCAGCAGCACGAAGACCGGGAGCAGGGCCAGGGCGGCGGTGTTGCGGAACACCTCCAGCAGCGGGCCGAGGAGCGCGGCCACCGGCCGGTACCAGCCGATGAGCAGACCGAGCGGGACCGCGACGACGACGGCGATGGCGAAGCCGCCGAAGGAGCGGGCGAGGCTGGCCCGGGTGTGCCGGCCGAGCTGGCCGTTGCCCAGGAGGTCCCACCAGGCCGTGACTACCTCGCTGACCGGCGGCAGGAAGGTGGCGTCGACCAGGCCGAGGCGGGGCGCGGTCTCCCAGAGGGCGAGCAGGGCGACGAGGGCCGCCGAACGCACGGCGACGGCGCGCAGCCACCGGCCGAGGGCCCCGGCGGCCTTCCGGCCGGGGGACGGGGCG
>NZ_JBSGZP010000943.1:0-2217 GCF_053611065.1 Streptomyces sp. NPDC054840 | reverse complement strand
TCGCAGCTCTCGCTGCGAGGGGCTTCCTCCGTCTGTGCGCCGCCAGGGACTCGAACCCCGGACCCGCTGATTAAGAGTCAGCTGCTCTAACCAACTGAGCTAGCGGCGCTTGCTGACAGAGAAAACTCTACCCCACCTCCAGGAGTGCCCGTGACCAGCCACGCCCACCTTGTCCGATTAGCTCACGTTTGACGGGTTTATCGTGCACCATATGTCTGCGCGTGCCGCATGTGATGCTTTATCAGATGCGGCTCCGGTCGACCAGTGGACGAGTGGACGAGCAGGGGAGTGGACGGAACCGCATGACGATGCAGCCTCCGACGCATGTGCAGATGCCGATGCCCGGTTTCGAGGAGTACGAGCCCGCGGGCGACTGTGCGTGCCGGGGCTGCGCCCAGCGCCGCCGCGCCCTCGCCCGCGCGCGGGCCATACCGCTCCGGGACGGGGGGCACCCGGCCGCACGCGGCGCCCGCCGGGCGCTGGTGCTGGCCACCGCCGCGGGAGTGGTCCTGGGCGGCGGCAGTACGATCGCGGCGGCCGTGACCACCCCGCTCCCGGGGCCGGCGGCCCTGGACGACCCGAGCTCCCCGCAGGGCGCCCGGACCCCGCTGCACGGGCCCAAGGGCGGGCCGGTGGGCAAGCCCGGCGCTCCGGCCCATCCCGGCGCGGTGCGGCGGATCGACCGCGCGACGATCATCAACCGGGCGAAGCTGTGGCTGGACGCGGGGGTCCCGTACAGCATGTCCGAGTACTGGACGGACGGGTACCGGCAGGACTGCTCGGGCTACGTCTCCATGGTCTGGAACCTGGGGTCGAACGAGTGGACGGGCAGCCTGGACCAGTTCGCCACCAAGATCACCAAGGATGAGCTGCTGCCGGGGGACATGCTCCTCTTCCACAACCCGGCGGACCCCAACAACGGCTCGCACGTGGTCATCTTCGGCGGCTGGGTCGACTCGACACACACGCACTACGTCGCCTACGAGCAGACCCGCCCGAACACGCGGAAGCTGGTCACGCCCTACGGCTACTGGAGCAACGCGACGAAGTACGTCCCGTACCGGTTCAACGGCGTGCCGGGCGGCATCCTGCCGGACGTCCCGGACCCCCAGCCGCCGGCGGGCCCCCAGCCGCCGGCGGGCCCCGAGCCGGAGGACGTGACGGTCTTCCCGGGCGCGGCCAAGTTCGGCCCCGGCGCCACCAACGACCACGTCGCCCAGCTCGGCCGGATGCTGATCGAGCGCGGCGCGTACCGCTTCTACCCCAAGGGGGTGGCCGACCGGACGTGGAGCGACCACGACAAGCTCGCCACCGCCGCCTTCCAGCGCGCACAGGGCTGGACGGGCGCGGACGCCGACGGCATTCCGGGCGTGCACACCTGGAAGCTGCTCGTCGAGAAGCAGGGCAAGAACATCCCGCCGACGGTGACGGGCGCGCCCGGACCGGGCGGGGTACGGGCCTACCTGGGCGCCGCGATGTTCCGCCCGGGCCAGTCGCACGAGGCCATCACGGCCCTCGGCCGTCAGCTGGTGAAGAAGGGCTTCGGCAAGTACTACACATCCGGTCCGGGCCCGCGCTGGAGCGAGGCCGACCGCCGCAACGTCGAGGCCTTCCAGCGTGCGCAGGGCTGGTCCGGCGCCTCGGCCAACGGCTACCCGGGCCCGGAAACCTGGCGCCGGCTGTTCGCATGACGGAGGTAACGATGTTCCCCACGCGCACCACATCGACGACGGGCACCCTCCGCGAGCCACCGCTGGCCGCCGCCCCGCCGGCCGCCCCGCCGGCCGCCCCGCCGGCCGCCCCGGTGGCCGCCCCGGTGGCGGTCCGGGCAGCGGTCCCGGTGGCGGATCCCGCGCCCGTGCCCGCACCTTCACCCGCACCCGCAGTCCCGCCGGCCGCTCACCCCGGTTGGGCCGCGGAGCCGACGCCCATGCCGGAGCCGGCATACGCGGCGGTGGCCATCGCGGCGCCGCGCGAGGCCCCCGCACCGGAGCACGCCGTCGCCGCCGAGACCTCGTTCGGCTGGGCCGCGGCGCAGGCCGCCCGCCCGGCGCCCGAGCCGCCGCACGGCTGGGAGGTGCCGGCGGCCCGGGCCCAGCCCCAGTTCCAGCCCCAGGACCGGCCTCAGCCCCAGACCCGGGACCGGCCGGGCCGGCCCGTGCTCTGACGGTGGGTGCGTACGGGCCGAATCGCGCACGGGCGGTCACATCGGCGATC
>NZ_JBSGZP010000942.1:0-2219 GCF_053611065.1 Streptomyces sp. NPDC054840 | reverse complement strand
CCCCTCACCCGAGTGGCTGGGTGAGGGGGACGGCCTGTGGTCCGGGAGGGCTACTCCGACTCGGCCTCCAGATTGCCCTCTGTGTCCAGGTAGACCTGGCGCAGGGATTCGAGGATATGCGGGTCCGGCTTCTCCCACATGCCGCGCGACTCGGCCTCCAGCAGGCGTTCCGCGATGCCGTGGAGGGCCCAGGGGTTGGCCTCCTCCAGGAAGGCGCGGTTCGTCGGGTCCAGGACGTACGTCTCGGTGAGCTTGTCGTACATCCAGTCCGCGACCACGCCCGTCGTGGCGTCGTACCCGAAGAGGTAGTCCACCGTCGCCGCGAGCTCGAAGGCGCCCTTGTAGCCGTGGCGGCGCATCGCCTCGATCCACTTCGGGTTCACCACGCGGGCCCGGAAGACACGCGAGGTCTCCTCGACCAAGGTGCGGGTCTTGACCGTCTCCGGGCGGGTGGAGTCACCGATGTAGGCCTCGGGAGCGCTGCCGCGCAGGGCGCGGACCGTGGCCACCATGCCGCCGTGGTACTGGAAGTAGTCGTCCGAGTCGGCGATGTCGTGCTCGCGGGTGTCCGTGTTCTTCGCCGCGACCGTGATGCGCTTGTAGGCCGTCTCCATCTCGTCCCGGGCGGGGCGTCCTTCCAGGCCCCGGCCGTACGCGTAGCCGCCCCACACCGTGTAGACCTCCGCGAGGTCGGCGTCCGTACGCCAGTCGCGGGAGTCGATCAGCTGGAGGATGCCGGCGCCGTACGTACCCGGGCGCGAGCCGAAGATACGGGTCGTCGCGCGGCGCTCGTCGCCGTGCTCGGCCAGGTCCGCCTGGGCGTGGGCCCGGATGAAGTTGTCCGAGGCGGGCTCGTCCAGGGACGCGGCCAGGCGCACCGCGTCGTCCAGCAGGCCGATGACGTGCGGGAAGGCGTCGCGGAAGAAGCCCGAGATACGGAGCGTGACGTCGATGCGCGGGCGGCCGAGCTCGGCGAGCGGGATCGGCTCCAGGCCCGTGACGCGGCGCGAGGCCTCGTCCCAGACCGGGCGGATGCCCAGCAGGGAGAGGGCTTCGGCCACGTCGTCGCCCGACGTGCGCATCGCACTCGTGCCCCACAGGGACAGGCCGACGGACGCGGGCCACTCGCCGTTGTCCGTGCGGTAGCGGGTGAGGAGGGACTCGGCCAGGGCCTGGCCCGTCTCCCACGCGAGGCGGGAGGGGACGGCCTTCGGGTCGACCGAGTAGAAGTTGCGGCCCGTCGGCAGGACGTTGACCAGGCCGCGCAGCGGCGAGCCCGAAGGGCCCGCCGGGATGAAACGGCCGTCCAGGGCCGCGACCACGTGGGCGATCTCGTCCGTGGTGCCGGCCAGGCGCGGGACCACCTCACGGGCCGCGAAGGACAGGACCGCCGCGACGTCCGCCGGGTGGTCCGCTGCGACCGAGGACACGGCGTCCGGGGACCAGTCCGCGTCCTCCATCGCCTGGACCAGCGCGCGGGCCTGCTCCTCGATCGCGTCCGCCGACGTACGCGTGGGCGCGGACTCGTCCAGGCCGAGCGCCTCGCGCAGACCCGGAAGGGCCGTGGTACCGCCCCAGATCTGACGGGCGCGCAGGATCGCGAGGACCAGGTTGACACGGGCCTCGCCGGTAGGCGCGCCGCCCAGGACGTGCAGGCCGTCGCGGATCTGGGCGTCCTTGACCTCGCACAGCCAGCCGTCGACGTGCAGCAGGAAGTCGTCGAAGCCGTCGTCGTCGGGGCGTGCTTCGAGGCCCAGGTCGTGGTCGAGCTTCGCCGCCTGGATCAGGGTCCAGATCTGGGCGCGGATGGCCGGCAGCTTCGCCGGGTCCATCGCGGAGATCTGCGCGTACTCGTCCAGGTGCTGCTCCAGGCGCGCGATGTCGCCGTACGACTCCGCGCGCGCCATCGGCGGCACCAGGTGGTCGACCAGGGTGGCGTGCACGCGGCGCTTGGCCTGGGTGCCCTCGCCCGGGTCGTTGACCAGGAACGGGTAGATGAGGGGCAGGTCACCGAGGGCGGCGTCCGGCGCGCAGGCGGCGGAAAGGCCCGCGTTCTTGCCCGGCAGCCACTCCAGGTTGCCGTGCTTGCCCAGGTGGATCATGGCGTCGGCGCCGAAGCCGCCGTCCTGCGCGCGCGCCTGGATCCAGCGGTACGCGGCCAGGTAGTGGTGCGAGGGCGGCAGGTCCGGGTCGTGGTAGATCGCGATCGGGTTCTCGCC
>NZ_JBSGZP010000941.1:0-2225 GCF_053611065.1 Streptomyces sp. NPDC054840 | reverse complement strand
CCTCCGACGGTCCCCGCACCTCCAGCCGGACCGCGTCCTCGAAGGCCGCGTCCGGTTCGTGCGTGAGCTCGGTGTGCTCCAGCCGCCGGCTCCTCGGCCCGCCCTCCTCGTACGTGACGGACTGCCAGCCGGGTCCGGAGGTCCGCCCGCTCCGGGTGGCCCAGCGGTACTCCAGTACGACCGGAGGGCGCTCCACCTCGACGGTGGCCGTGAAGGCGGGCGCGGACCCGGCCGGTGGCGGGCAGCTACCGGTGTAGGAGGAACGCACCACGTCCACGTACACCGAGACGTGTCGGCCCGCCGCGCCCGAGGCGGACGCCGACACCGGGGCCGACGGAGCCGTCGACGGCGTCGTGGTGACGGTCCGCGAGGCCGTCGCCGATCCTGTGGGGGCGCCGTTCCCACCGCCCGTCCCGCCGCCGCTCCCGCGGTCCTCGAACAGCAGCCACCCCACCGCGACCAGAGCCAGCACCATCAGCACGATGCCGACGGTCAGCACCAGCCCCGCGTTCCCCTCGCGCGCCACCGGCGGAGGCGTCCCGTACGGAGCCGCGTGCGCCGGTCGCGCCCGTTGCGTCGGCTGCGCCCGGTACGGCTCGCGCGGGGTGTCCGTCCCCTGCCCGTGGTGCGCGACGACCGTCGGCGTGTCCGGCCCCGACACCGGCCCGTCGGGGGCCCGTACGGTCCCGCCCGCGCCCACCACCCGCAGCATCCGGGCCGCCTCCGCCGCGCCCAGCCGCTCGGCCGGGTCCTTGCGCAGCAGCCCCTCCAGTACGGGCTCCAGCGACCCGGCCCGGCGCGGCGGCGGCAACTCCGCGTCCACCACCGCACGCAGGGTCTCCAGCGGGGTGGCCTGCCGGAAGGGCGAGACCCCCTCGACGGCGGTGTAGAGCATGACCCCGAGTGCCCACAGGTCCGAGGCGGGTCCCGGATCACGCCCCAACGCCCGCTCCGGAGCCAGGAACTCGGGCGAGCCGACCACCTCGCCCGTCATGGTGATCGACGAGGAGCCCTCCAGGGTCGCGATCCCGAAGTCGCCGAGCACCACCCGGCCGTCGTTGGCGATCAGGACGTTGCCCGGCTTCACGTCCCGGTGCAGCACCCCGGAGTCGTGCGCCGAGCGCAGCGCGGCGAGCACTTGTTCCCCGATGTGTGCCGCCCGCTGAGGGGCCATCGGTCCCTCGGCCTCCAGTACGTCCGCCAGCGAGAGCCCGCGCACCAGCTCCATCACGATCCAGGGCCGCCCGTCCTCGGAGGCCACGTCGTAGACGGTGACGACCCCGCGGTGCGAGACGCGGGCCGCGGCCCAGGCCTCCCGCTCCAGCCGCCGGTACAGCCGCTCCAGTTCGCCGGCTTCCAGCCCGGCCGGTGCCCGTACCTCCTTGACGGCGACATCGCGGGCCAGTACCTCGTCCCGGGCCCGCCACACGATGCCCATCCCGCCGCGGCCGATCGGTTCGAGCAGTCGGTAGCGGCCCGAGATGACACGATCGGAGTTCGATTGCTCACTCACGCGCGCCCCCGAATGTGTTCCCGTACCCCCGCATGTGATCAGGCGATCACTCCAAGTTACCGCAGTGTGGGCCGAGTGGCCCCTGTCGTGACGGGACTCGCGCAGAGGTCTTTCGCAGCGTGACGTCTGTGCGGAGAGTAATCGACGACTCCGCTGAGTAATCGTCAACTAGCCGTCGCCGCAGGGGTAATTCACACCACCGGGATACCCGGGGGCGACGCGGGGGCGATAGGGTTAACCTGCCCGGGCCGGGTGCCCTCGTACGGGTGGGGAGAGAACATGGAACAGATAGCAATGCGCAGCAGGCCGCCTCGCGTGCCTGCCATCACCTGCGGCAGCAGTGCGACCAGCTCGCGCCTCGACCGCCACCTCTCTGTGCTGGGCGGTCCCGCCGTCCCGCACCGGGAGACCGCCGAGGCGACGCTGCTGATGCGCGAGCTCACCTCCCGCGACCACACGCACCGTCTGCGGAGCCGGAGCGCACGCGTCTCGCTCTTCGCGCCGCTGCGCCGTCTGCGTCGCACGCTCTTCGGCAGCCGCCGCTCGTAACCGTCCCCGTACCGCAGCCGTCGGCCCCTCGGCCTCCGGCTCCCCGGCCCTACCCGATCACACCGTCCCGGCGCAGTTCCGAGATCTGTGCGTCCGCCATCCCCAGGGCGCGCAGCAGGGACTCGGTGTGCTCGCCCAGCGCGGGCACCGCACCCATGTGCGG
>NZ_JBSGZP010000940.1:0-2232 GCF_053611065.1 Streptomyces sp. NPDC054840 | reverse complement strand
GCCCCTCCCTGCGCGACGAGGACGTACGCCTCGGGCAGCGCGACGGCGACCGGGGCCTCGCCGAGCCGCACGCGGCCCGGATCTCCGTCGCCACCGTCGGGGAGATCCGGCGACGCGGCACGGGACCGGTGGCCCGGGCGGCGCCGGACGGGCTGAGCTGCATCCGCCCACGACACCGACGGGGTCTGGGTGCACCTCGCGCTGGACCCCGGCGTCATGCCGGCCGTGGACAGTCCCGACCCCGGAGGTCTGCTCCCCGACGAACCCGCCGCACCGCTCGCCGTGCTGGTGGGATCGCCGCGCTGCGCCGGGCTCGACGTCACGACCTACGACCCGGGCCGGACCTGGACCCGGACGGGCGTGCGGGCGTACTCCTCGCCGACCTGGTCGCGGGCGCCTTTGCGTAATCCTGACCGGTGGTGATCCGCGGAACCCTGTGCACCGGTCGCCGTGGCGTGTTCCATTTCCTTCATGGCCACCACCGTCCGACGCGCCGTACTGACCCTCTCCGCAGCCGCGTTGGGCTCGGACAACCCGCTGCCCGCCCTGCGCGCGCCCGACGAGGCGCACACCCTGGACGAGCGTGCGCGCGAGGGGATGCCGCGCGAGATGGCACGGCAGATCGGCTACGAGCCACTGCGTTCGCTCCTGCCCGTACGGATCCGCGACGGGTACGGACGGGAGCGCGCGGAGCGGGACTTCGAGTCGATCGTCATCGAGAACGGCCACCTCCGGGTCACCGTGCTCCCTGGCTGGGCGGGCGCGTCCACTCGCTCGTGCACCTGCCGACCGGACGGGAACTCCTCTACCGCAACCCGGTGTTCCAGCCCGCCAACTTCGCGCTCAACGGCGCTTGGTTCTCCGGCGGCATCGAGTGGAACACCGGCGCGACGGGGCACACCACCCTGTCCTGCGCCCCGCTGCACGCCGCGCTCGTTCCGGCCCCGGACGGGGGCGTGATGGTCCGGCTGTGGGAGTGGGAGCGCCTGCGCGACCTGCCCTTCCAGGTGGACCTGTGGCTGCCGGAGGAATCGGAGTTCCTCTACGTCGGCGTCCGCGTCCGCAATCCGCACGAGCGGCCCGCCCCCGTGTACTGGTGGTCCAACATCGCCGTCCCGGAGGACGCCGGGACCCGGGTGCTCGCCCCCGCCGACGAGGCCTGGCACTTCGGCTACGAGCGCGCGCTGCGCCGCATCCCCGTACCGGAGTGGGAGGGTACGGACCGCACGTACCCGCTGCGCGGCGAGTATCCGGCCGACTACTTCTACGAGGTCCAGGACGGGGCCCGGCCCTGGATCGCCTCCCTCGACGCCGCCGGGCACGGGCTCGTGCAGACCTCCGCCGCGGGGCTGCGCGGCCGCAAGCTGTTCGTGTGGGGCGCGGGCGGCGGCGGCCGGCGCTGGCAGGAGTGGCTGACCCAGCCGGGCAGCGGCGGTTACGCGGAGATCCAGGCCGGTCTGGCCCGGACCCAGCTGGAGCACGTACGGCTGGAGGCCGGCGCGGAGTTCAGCTGGCTGGAGGCTTACGGGCCACTGTCGGCGGAGCCGGCGCCGGTCCATGGCGCGGACTGGGCGGCGGCCCGCGGTGCGGCCGAGAGGGCGCTGGGCGCCGTACTGCCGCGGGAGCGGGTGGAGTCGGCGTACGAGGCGTGGCGCCGCCACGCCGACACCGAGCCGGGGGAGCGGCTGGCCCAGGGCTCGGGCTGGGGCGCGCTGGAGCTGCTGCGCGGGGGCTTCGAACTCCCGGGCACTCCCTTCGGGGAGGACACGCTCGGGGAGGAGCAGGAGCCCTGGCTCCAGCTGTGGCGCACCGGCGCCCTGCCGGCCCCGAGCCGGGTGGTCCCGCCGGGGCCGAGCCTGGTCGCCGCGCACTGGCGGGACATGCTGGAGACGGCCCCGGCGGATCCGCTGACGGAGTACCACCTGGGCGTGGCCCAGTGGCACGCCGGGGATGTGGCCCAGGCGGTACGCAGCTGGGAGCGCGGGCTGGCGCTGGCCCCCTCGCGGTGGCCGCTGCTGCGGTGCCTGGCGGTGGCGGACGCCCTGGCGGGCGATGCGGCGCGGGCGGCCGACGGGTTCGCGGCGGCGTTCGAGGACCTGGCCGTGGAGAGTCGTGGCGGCGAGCCGTGGACGGCCGCGGAGTCGGCGCTCGGCCAGGAGGCGATGGGCGCCCTCCTCGCGGCGGGCCGGCTGCCGCAGGCCCGCGCCGTCTGGGACCGGCTGCGGCCGGCCC
>NZ_JBSGZP010000939.1:0-2236 GCF_053611065.1 Streptomyces sp. NPDC054840 | reverse complement strand
GGACCCGAGGGGGGTCCCGGCCTCACGTGTACTTGTTCCTTATCCCCTGCGTGGTAGAGATCACGGCCCGTCAACCCCTCATTACGTTGGCGTAGGTTGGTCGCGGGAGTGAAGGATGGGTTCTCGTGGCAGCGACGACGACGAAACTCAAGACCATCGGCTCGTACGCGGCGATCGGGGACAGCTTCACCGAGGGCGTGGGGGACCCGGGACCCGGGGATTCTTTTCTCGGCTGGGCGGACCGGCTCGCCGTGCTCCTGGCCGATCAGCGGGAAGAGCACGACTTCCGGTACGCGAATCTGGCGGTGCGGGGGAAGCTCCTCGACCAGATCGTGGCCGACCAGCTTCCGAGAGCCAAGGCCCTCGCCCCGGATCTGGTGACCTTCTGCGCGGGCGGCAACGACATCATCCGGCCCGGCACCGACCCGGACGACGTGGCCGAGCGGTTCGAGGCGGCCGTGGCCGACCTCACCGGGGCCGTGGGCCAGGTCATGATCACCACGGGCTTCGACACCCGGGGCGTACCGGTGCTCAAGCACCTCCGCGGCAAGGTGGCGACGTACAGCGCGCACGTCCGTGCCATCGCCGACCGCTACGACTGCCCGGTGCTCGACCTCTGGTCCCTGAAGTCCGTACAGGACCGGCGGGCCTGGGACACGGACCGGCTGCACCTCTCGCCCGAGGGACACACGCGGGTCGCGCTGCGCGCCGCCCAGGTGCTCGGGCTTGACGTGCCGGCCGACCCCGATCAGCCGTGGCCCCCGGAGCGGCCGCGCGGCTCGGTGGACGTGACCCGGGACAACATCCAGTGGGCGCGCGACCACCTCGCGCCGTGGATCGGCCGGCGGCTGCGCGGGGAGTCCTCCGGGGACCACGTGGAGGCGAAGCGGCCGGATCTGCTGCCGCTGTAGCAGGTGCGGGAGCCGGAAGCGGAATCCTTCGGGGCCGGTGTGCGTTGGGATGGTCGTAGAGCGACGACCATCCTGACCCCATCCTCCCTGGAGGCGCTTTGACCGGCTCCCGTCCCTTGCGTCCGCGGCTGCGTGCCCTGCGGTCCGAAGCCTTCGGTGCGGACCCGTCCGGTGCCCGGCTGGAGCGCATCCGCCGCTCGCCGAACTTCGCCGACGGCGTCTTCCAGAACCCGGTCGGGGCCCGGAACAGACCCTCGGGGTCGATGGCGGAGTTCGCCAAGATCTACTTCCACCGGGAGCAGCGGATGCGGCGCAGCCCCGCCGCGCCGATCCCGGTCCACCCGACGACCCTCGCGGACCTGGCGAAGCCGCCCGCGAGCGGCCTGCGGCTCACCTGGATGGGTCACTCCAGCGTGCTCGCGGAGATCGACGGGCGCCGGGTGCTGTTCGACCCGGTGTGGGGCGAGCGGTGCTCCCCCTTCCCCTTCGCCGGTCCCAAGCGGCTGCACCCGGTACCGGTCCCGCTGGCCTCGCTGGGGACGGTGGACGTCGTGGTCATCTCGCACGACCACTACGACCACCTCGACCTGCCGACGATCAAGGCGCTGGCCGGTACGGACACGGTCTTCGCCGTTCCGCTGGGCGTCGGCGCGCACCTGGAGCGCTGGGGCGTACCGGCCGACCGGCTGCGCGAGCTGGACTGGAACGAGAGCACCAAAATCGCGGGTCTCTCGCTGACGGCCACCCCCGCCCGGCACTTCTGTGGCCGCGGCCTGCGCAACCAGCAGCACACCCTGTGGGCGTCCTGGGTCGTCGCGGGCGATGAGCACCGGATCTACCACAGCGGGGACACCGGCTACTTCCCGGGATTCGAGGAGATCGGCGCCGAACACGGACCCTTCGACGCGACCATGATCCAGATCGGTGCCTACTCGGAGTACTGGCCCGACATCCACATGACGCCCGAGGAGGGGATGCGCGCCCACCTCGATCTGCAGGGCGGCACCCCCCACGGCACGATGCTGCCGATCCACTGGGCCACCTTCAACCTGGCCCTGCACCCGTGGGACGAGCCGGGCGAGGGCACGCTGACCGCGGCCGAGGGCGCCGGGGCGGCCGTCGCGCTGCCGATCCCGGGCCAGCCCTTCGAGCCGAACGCCGCCGATGCCCCGCGCCTGCCGTGGTGGCGGCCGTTCGTCGCGGGGCCGTCGGCCGGCGGCCGGGTCGACGGCCCCTCGGCCGTGCCCGCGCTGGGAGCCGGGTCGGTGGCGGGAACGGCGGCGCGGGTGGGATCCGCGGCCGTGGACGGACAGGAGAAGCAGGAG
>NZ_JBSGZP010000938.1:0-2240 GCF_053611065.1 Streptomyces sp. NPDC054840 | reverse complement strand
CTTCTCGCGTGTGTGATCGGTACGTGGCACGGGGCCGCGGGCACCACGGCCGGGCGGTCTAGGCGGTGTGCTGGGCCACCAGTACCAGAGCTGTCACGAGGACCACCATGAGCACGATGAGCGTCACGGGGTTCAGGCCGGAGAAGGGGCCCTCCTGCTGGAGGCGCTCTCGGTTCGCCCGGCACACCGGACAGCGGCCCTGGCTGACGGGTGCGGCGCAGTTCGCGCACACGAGCCGGTCATATGTCATGCGCTCCTCCTCTCGTCCCCTCGGTCTTCTGCTGCCTATAACGGCGTGGGGAACCGGAGCGTTCCCCCTACCACTGTGCCAGCTTCGCCGACATTCGGCGCGGCCCGTCCGGGCAATCACCATCCTGAGTGCCCGCACCCCGGGATATATGGGACAAGTCCGGAGGCCGGGTCCACACCTCGCGCCCGTTCGCGTATGGTCACGCACACCTACTCCCGGCGACCGTGGTGCACCCGTGATCCGATTCGACAGTGTCTCCAAGTCCTACCCGAAGCAGAGCCGTCCCGCACTCAGAGAAGTCTCCCTCGACATCGCGAAGGGCGAGTTCGTCTTCCTGGTCGGCTCCTCCGGCTCCGGCAAGTCCACCTTCCTGCGGCTCATCCTGCGCGAGGAGCGGGCGAGCCACGGCCAGGTGCACGTCCTGGGCAAGGACCTCGCCAAGCTCTCCAACTGGAAGGTTCCGCAGATGCGGCGCCAGCTGGGGACCGTCTTCCAGGACTTCCGCCTGCTGCCCAACAAGACGGTGGCCGAGAACGTGGCCTTCGCCCAGGAGGTCATCGGCAAGCCGCGCGGCGAGATCCGCAAGGCCGTCCCGCAGGTCCTCGAACTCGTGGGTCTGGGCGGGAAGGAGGAGCGGATGCCGGGTGAGCTCTCCGGCGGTGAGCAGCAGCGCGTGGCCATCGCCCGCGCCTTCGTCAACCGCCCCGCCCTGCTGATCGCGGACGAGCCCACCGGCAACCTCGACCCGCAGACCTCGGTCGGGATCATGAAGCTGCTGGACCGGATCAACCGGACCGGCACCACGGTGATCATGGCCACCCACGACCAGCAGATCGTCGACCAGATGCGCAAGCGCGTCATCGAACTCGAACAGGGCCGACTCGTGCGCGACCAGTCGCGCGGCGTCTACGGCTACCAGCACTGAAAGGTCCCTGAGACGCAATGCGCGCCCAGTTCGTCATGTCGGAGATCGGCGTCGGTCTCCGTCGCAATCTCACCATGACCTTCGCGGTCATCATCTCGGTGGGCCTCTCGCTGGCCCTGTTCGGTGGCTCCATGCTCATGAGCGAGCAGGTGAGCAAGATGAAGGGCTTCTGGTACGACAAGGCCAACGTCTCGATCTACCTCTGCAACAAGCAGGACGCCGTGGAGGCGAGCGAGGCCGCGACCAAGAAGGCCGACGGTTCGGCGGCCGGCTCCACGGGAGTCACCACCTGCGCCAAGGGCGCGGTGACCGATGAGCAGAAGAAGCAGATCGAGTCCGAGCTCAAGCAGATGTCCCTGGTGAAGTCCGTCGCCTACGAGTCGGCGGACGAGGCGTACAAGCACTACCAGGAGCGGTTCGGGAACACGGCGCTCGCCTCCTCCATCATGCCCGACCAGATGCAGGAGTCCTTCCGCGTCAAGCTGAAGGACCCGGAGAAGTACAAGGTCGTCACCTCCGCGTTCGTCGGCCGGGACGGCATCCACACCGTCGACGACCAGCGTCAGGCCATCGACGACCTCTTCCGCATCCTCAACTACCTGAACATCGCCGCGCTCGCCATCATGCTGATCATGCTGATCGTGGCGCTGCTGCTGATCGTCAACACCGTGCGCGTCTCGGCGTTCAGCCGACGGCGTGAGACGGGGATCATGCGCCTGGTGGGTGCCTCCAGCTTCTACATCCAGGTTCCCTTCATCATGGAGGCGGCCGTCGCCGGCCTCATCGGTGCGCTCTTCGCCTGCGCCATGCTCATGTCCGGCCAGTACTTCGTGATCGACCACGGCGTCGGCCTGCGGGACAAGATTCAGCTCATCGACTTCATGGGCTGGGGATCGGTGCTGGCCAAGCTCCCCTACGTGCTCTTCATCGGCCTCCTGATGCCCTCCATGGCCGCCTTCATCGCCCTGCGCAAGTACCTGAAGGTGTGACAAGCGCCCCGCGAGCGGTACGGCCAACCACCCGTACCGGCGCGGGGCTTGTCCTAGACTCGGCGCCATGCTGGGC
>NZ_JBSGZP010000937.1:0-2256 GCF_053611065.1 Streptomyces sp. NPDC054840 | reverse complement strand
GTGGAGTCGGGCGGCATCGGAAGTGCGAAGCAGAAGCTGAGAAGGCGGTCGAAGCGATGTTGATCGATGGGTTCGATCGGGGCGTGATCCCGTTCCTGGGGTACGTCATGCTGGCGCTCGCCGTCGTGGCCTTCGTGATCGCCCTGGTGGCGCGCGAGGACGCGTACCGGGCGGCCGAAAAGCAGAGCAAGACCTTCTGGCTGGTCATCCTCGGCGTCACCGTGGCCGTGGACTTCTTCCTGGGGATGCTGTTCCTGCAGATCGCCGGTCTCGTCGCGACGATCGTGTTCTTCGTCGACGTACGCCCGGCCCTCAAGCAGGTCTCGGGCGGGGGCGGCCGGCGCGGCGGCAGCAGCAGCGACGGGCCGTACGGGCCCTACAACGGCGGACGGTAGACGCGGGGCGATAGACGCTGGGCGCGCGGCGGCCGGAGCCGGATCCGGGACAGCCCTCAGCCCTCTGCGCGGGAGAGCAGGACCACGGCCACGTCGTCGGTGAGCTCGCCGCCGTTGAGGCGGCGGGCCTCGGTGACGGAGGCCTCCAGCAGGCCCTCACCGCTCAGACCACGGTCCAGGTGGCGGTTGATCATGTCGACCATGCCGTCCTGGCCCAGACGTTCCTTGCCCTCGCCGATGTGGCCCTCGATCAGGCCGTCGGTGTAGAGCATCAGGCTCCAGGTGCCGCCGAGCTCCACCTGGCGGCGCGGCCAGCGGGCCCGGGGCAGCAGCCCGAGGGCCGGGCCGCTGTTCTCGTAGGGGAGCAGCTGCGCGCGGCGGCCGGGCCGGGATATCAGCGGAGCCGGATGGCCGGCCAGACACAGACCGGCGCGGCGGCCGTCCGGGGCGATGTCGACCGTGCACAGCGTCGCGAATATCTCCTCGCACGGCCGCTCCACCTCCAGGACCTGCTGGAGGGTGGCCAGCAGGTCGTCGCCGCAGAGGCCGGCCAGGGTCAGGGCGCGCCAGGCGATGCGGAGCTCGACGCCGAGCGCGGCCTCGTCGGGGCCGTGTCCGCAGACGTCGCCGATCATGGCGTGGACGGTGCCGTCGGGGGTGCGGACGGTGTCGTAGAAGTCACCGCCGAGCAGGGCCCGGCTGCGGCCGGGGCGGTAGCGGGCGGCGAAGCGGAGGTCGGAGCCCTCCAGGAGGGGCGTGGGGAGCAGACCGCGTTCCAGCCGGGCGTTCTCCTGGGCGCGCAGTTTCGATTCTGCGAGCTTGTACTGGGCGATGTCCGCCCGTTTTCTCTCCACGGCGTAGCGGATGGCGCGGCTCAGCAGCCGGCCGTCCAGCTCGTCCCGGAAGAGGAAGTCCTGGGCGCCGACCCGGACGGCCTCGGCGGCGCGCTCGACGTCGTCCTCGCCGGTGAGGACGAGGACGGCGTGGCGCGGGGCGATGCGCAGCACCTGGCGGAGGGCGACCAGCTGGTCCACGGCAGTGCCGGTTCCGATTCCGCTGCCCGTGCCCGCCGTCCCGTTGACCGAGCCGTTGGAGGCGGCTCCGGGCGTACGGGCGCTGGAGTCCGGGAGGGACAGGTCGAGGAGGATGCAGTGCACGTCGGGCGTGAGCAGCCGCTCGGCCTCGGTGAGGTTGCGGGCGGTGCGGAGCCGGATGCGGTGGCCGTCCGCGTCGAGGATCTCGGGGACGGTGAGGCCGCCGGCCGGGTCGTCCTCGATGACCAGGAGGGTCAGCGGGGTCGTGTGGGGAGTGGTCGTGTGGGGAGTGGTCGTCTGAGTGGTCGCTTGCGCGACGCCCGTGGCGGCTACGGCCGGGGCGGCGGTGTGCAGAACGGCCTGACCGCTCTCCGTGGCCGAGGTGTCCCTCTGCCGCGGTACGGGTACGGGCATCGTCTCCGGTTCCTTCCCTCCCCCCGAGGGTGCGCTCGTCCGGCAGACCCTAGCGGTCCCTGCCCGGCAAACGGAATGCCGTCCCTGGCTAAGGCCTGCGTCATATGCGGTTATCGCGGGGGAAAAACGGTCTCACTGGATGACAAAGGTCACGGCGGGGCCGTGTTCCGTCCCGTCCATCGAGACGTGTCCGAGGTCCGCCGGGTTGCCTGCGTCGCCCGATCCCACCCCTCCGGCTGAAGATCCGGCCTCGCCGGCCGTGGAGGCGCCCGCGTCCCGCGTCGCCAGGGTCCCGCGCCGGGTGCCGCGTCGCCCGGGGGCGTCGCGCCCCGCCCCGGGTCCGGCGCCCGCGTCCGGGGTCCGGCGCCCGCGTCCCGCGTCGCACCGGGGTGCCGCGCCCCGGCGGCGGTTAC
>NZ_JBSGZP010000936.1:0-2258 GCF_053611065.1 Streptomyces sp. NPDC054840 | reverse complement strand
GCGCCGCCCACCGTCGGCGTCGCCTCGCCGGGCCCGCCCTCGAAGAGGTGCGTGTAGAACTGATCGGCGAAGGAGATCCCCTGGTCGTCGGGGATCCGCCAGGCCGCCCCGATGTAGTGCCCCACCCCCATGCGCAGGAATTCGTCGGCGAGACTCGGCACGAGCGCGGCCTGCGGGTTCCCCCAGGGGCTGCGGCCCGCGAGGGCGGACGCTCCTGCCGGGGTGCCGGGGCCGGTGGCGTCGCCGAGCCGGGCCGTGTAGCAGGCATTGGCGACGACGATCAGGGGCGGGCGTTCGAGCAGGGCCAGTTCCTGGGCGGTCAGCAGGCCGTCCGCGAAGACCCAGCCCGAGCGCCGTCCCGTGCCGGAGAGGTCGAAGTCGCTGTGTCCGCAGTAGTGGACGATGTGATTGCCCCCGCACAGCAGGACCCGCAGTACGTCCAGGCGCCGGGCGGGGTCGATGCCCGGCTGACGCAGCGAGTTCGCCGCGCCGACGAAGAGGCTGACCTTGGCCCCGAGTTCCTTGAGCCGGGAGGCCACCGCCAGGGCCTCCTGGCGGGCTCCCGGCAGATGGAAGCCCTTCTCCGGGTCTCCCGGGTCGCCGATCACCAGAGCGCGCAGCGGTCCGTCGGCCAGACCTTCGGTCAGCACCCGCGAGTAGGTGGTGCGCAGTTGTCTGGACAGCTGGGTGCGGATCGCCAGGGGATCGCGCATCTCCATACCGGCCTGCTGGATCTCGGCCAGGAACTCCCAGGGGACGGAGGCCGTGTCCCGGTCCAGTTCCAGCAGCACCGTCGAGTCGTCGGTGAGCAGCCGCTGGAAGTCCGGCGGCACCACGAACCGGGACAGCAGATCGGGCAGTTCGCACGCGTCCTTGACGCTCGGTTCCGTCAACCGGTCCACGAGTTCCCGCAGCAGGTCCATGTCCACCGGCACGAGCCGCTCCGGTACGGTGGCCCGCCCGGTCAGCGCCGCCCAGCGCAGGCCGCCGACCCCGGACTGGACGGACATCCGGACGGGCACCGCGTCGTCCTGGGCCTCCGCCGGTCTGCGGACCGTCAGCGACAGCTCGGTGCGCTCCACCGAGGCCAGGTCCGCCAGCTGCTCGCGGATCATCCCCTGGATGCCCGTGTCGAAGCCGGCCAGCACGGTCTGCAGGACGTCCTGCCCGGCCGGCGGGCCGGGACCGGGGCCGCCCGGGAGGCCGTCACGGATGACCTCGCCCGCCGGCCCGGCGAGGCCGGTGAGCGCCGACAGGGCGTACACGGCGGCGGATGGCCCGAACAACTCGCCGCCGCTCTCCTCACGCAGCCCGGGGACGATCCGCACCTGCGGGAGCTTCGCGGCGGAGTCCGTGAGTGCGAGGTGGAGCTGCTCCGCACGCAGCCGGTCGACCTCCGTGACGAGTACGTCGGTGAGCCGGGGCGGCGGTGCGGGCGGGCCCAGGGGCGCCAGGGCGTCGGCGAATCCCCGGACGACGGCGCGGGCCGCCTGTTTGACGGTGAGATTGCCGGTGCCCGAGCCGATGAGCACGGTGGCCATGGTCCCGACGTGGCCGAGCCCGAGTGCTTCGCCGAGCAGGGAGGCGTACATCTGGACGGCGCGGCGTTCCGTCAGGGTGCCCATCGGCCCCATGCCGACGACGGCGGCGCACCGCACGGGGCCCTTCTTGCAGGGGAAGTACGTGACTTCGCCCAACTGGGCTTCGATCCAGCCCAGCTTGGTGTGCTCCGTGATGACGCGGCGGGGTTCGACGGAGATGGCCCGGTCGAGTGCCAGTTCCGCCGCGGTCGGCACCACCGACTGGTAATGGCCCGTGACGTGCAGATCGGCCGTGATCTGCGCGAGGTCACCCCAGATCACCGTGATGTTGAGCCTTGGACCATCGGTGCGCGGCGGTCGGTCGGGGGCGGGAACGGGGAACGGTGCGGGCTGGTTCGAGGCCGTCGGTGCGTCCTCCAGCAGGTCAGCGATGCGAGCGGCGGCGGGGGTGCTCACCACGCCTCCTCCCTTCGAGTCGCCGAGCTTCTCGATCCGAGTGCGTCACATCTGTCTCCCCAACTGGATTATCCCACTACTGACGCGCGCGGCCAGTGGGGCCCTGCGGGCGGCCCGGGCCGGGCGAGCAGGGCGTCCGCGCGGGCCAGTTCAAGACCGGACCCGGGCGGCCGCCGGTGGCCCGCGCCGCGCGCCCACCGTCCCGGCCGGTGCCGCTCGGCTCGGCCCTGGTCACGGCGGTGCAGAGGCACGGCCGAGGAG
>NZ_JBSGZP010000935.1:0-2259 GCF_053611065.1 Streptomyces sp. NPDC054840 | reverse complement strand
CGCCAAGGGAGTCGAATACACCCACCGCATGGCGTTGTCCATCGCCCGCCAGATAGAAGCCGTCCACGGCCGCACCCGCGACGACGTCTCCCTGGTCACCCTGCCCTTCTACGGGGTGCTCGACCTGGTCTACGGATCCACCCTGGTCCTCGCCCCACTGGCACCCGCCCGGGTCGCCCAGGCGGACCCCGCGCTGCTCGTGGACGCGCTGGAACGATTCCGTGTCACCACCATGTTCGCCTCGCCCGCCCTGCTGCGGAACCTGGCCGGACACCTCACCGGCGCCGCCCGCGGCCGCCACCCGCTGCCCGACCTGCGCTGCGTCGTCTCCGGCGGGGCCCCGGTGCCGGACGCGGTCGTGGCCACGCTGCGCTCCGTCCTCGACGAGAAGGCGCGCGTCCATGTGACGTACGGGGCCACGGAGGTACTGCCGATCACCTCGATCGAGGCGGCCGAGATCCTCGGCGACGCCGACGTCGACACCGCGCGGGAGGGCGGTACGGCGGCAGGTACCGCGGCCGGTGCCGCCGCGGGCGAAGGGACCTGTGTCGGCCGGCCCGTCCCCGGCACCCGGGTGGCCATCGCCCCCGTCACCGACGGCCCGCTGGCCCGGTTCGACCCCGAAGCCGGTCTGTCGGCCGGGCGCGTCGGCGAGATCCTGGTCCAGGGCGACTCCGTGAGCCGGCGCTACCACCGCGCACCCGAATCGGACGCCGCGCACAAGGTGACCGAGGAACGCCCCGGCGGCGAAGCGCCCCTCATCTGGCACCGGACGGGCGATCTGGGCCACCTCGACACCGAAGGACGCCTCTGGTTCTGCGGGCGCGCCGCGCAGCGGGTCCGCACCGGTCACCGGGACCTGCACACCGTGCGCTGCGAGGGAGTCTTCAACACCCATCCGCTGGTTCGGCGCACCGCCTTGGTCGGCATCGGGCCGGCCGGCGCGCAACGGCCCGTCGTCTGCGTGGAGACCGAGCCCGGCGAGGGAGGGGCGGAGCTCGACGAAGGCGCGTGGACCCGGCTGGTCGCCGAGCTGGGCACCATGGCCGAGGCGCAGGCCGCGACCACCGGTCTCCAGGAGTTCCTGCGCCACCCCGGCTTCCCCGTGGACATCCGGCACAACGCCAAGATCGGCCGCGAGGAACTGGCCCGCTGGGCCGAGCGGCAGCAGGTCCGGCCGACCTCGTCCACCGGTCGGCGGGCGGCCCGGATCGTGCCAATCGCCGGATGGGCGTACCTCGTCGGCGGGGCGGTGTGGGCCGCGGCCGGGGGAGTCCCCGACGTTCCGGTACTGCGGTGGCTGTGGTGGGCCGACGCCTTCCTCAGCATCGGCGTGCACGCCGCGCAGATCCCGCTCGCGCTGCCGCGCGGCCGGGCGGCCGGCCACGGGACCGCCTCGGTGGTCCGGAACACCATGCTCTACGGCGCGACCTGGTGGCGGACGCTGTGAAGATCCTGGTCACCGGAGCATCCGGATTCCTGGGCGGGCACCTCGTCGACGGTGCCCTCCGCCAGGGTCATCAGGTCCGTGCCCTGGTCCGCCCCGGCCGCGCCGCCGTACGGCTGGGCTCCCTGCCCGGCGTCGAGGTCGTCACCGGCGACCTCACCGACGCCGGTTCCCTCGGGCGGGCGGCACAGGGCTGCGAGGCGGTCCTGCACAGCGCGGCACGGGTCGTCGACCACGGCAGCCGTGCCCAGTTCGAGGCCGCCAACGTCACCGGCACGCAGCGGCTGCTGGCGGCGGCGCGGTCGGCGGGGGCGCGGCGGTTCGTGTTCGTCTCCAGCCCGAGCGCGCTGATGCGGATACGGGAGGGCGACCGTCTCGGCATCGACGAGAGCACCCCGTACCCGCGGCGGTGGTTCAACCACTACTGCGAGACGAAGGCGATCGCCGAACAGCACGTACGCGCCGCCGACGGCCCGGAGTTCACCACCTGCGCCCTGCGCCCGCGCGGCATCTGGGGGCCACGCGACCACGCCGGATTCCTGCCGCGCATGGTCGACGCCATGCGCGCGGGCCGACTGCCCGACCTGTCGGGCGGCAAGCGGGTGCTGGTCTCGCTCTGCCACGTCGACAACGCGGTGGACGCCTGCCTGCGGGCCGCGCACGCCCCCGCCGGGCGGGTCGGCGGCAAGGCCTACTTCGTGGCGGACCGTGAGGAGACGGACCTGTGGCCGTTCCTGGCCCGGGTCGGAGCCCTCTTCGACTGCCCGCCGCCCGCCCCGCGCATCCCGCTCCTCCTCGGCCGCGGGCTGGCC
>NZ_JBSGZP010000934.1:0-2262 GCF_053611065.1 Streptomyces sp. NPDC054840 | reverse complement strand
GACTGTAGGGCACCGGCCTCCCGCCCGGACGGGCGGGAGGCCGTCTGTATGGGGCCGCGTGGCGGTCAGCCGCGCTGGATGCCCGAGGTGTCGTTCAGGACGCCGCGGCGGCCGTCCTGGGTCTGGGCGATCAGGGTGGCCGCGCCACGCTGCTCGACGGCCAGGTACCAGGTGCCCGGGGCGAGTTCGGCGATCGGGGTCGGCGAGCCGTCCTCCGCGTACAGGGGGCGGGCCACCGGCACCGCGAACCAGAACGGGGTGAAGTCCGCCGCCGGGGCCGGCGCCGGGGTGTGCTGGGCGTCCTGCGGACCGGGACCCGGGGCCGGGTCCGGCGATCCGCCGTACGGCGGGACCGGCTGCGGCGTGGAACCGTACGGGGTCTGCTGCGCGCCCGGGTAGCCGTACCCGGCACCCGGCTGGGGCTGGCCCGGCTGGCCCGCGTACGGCGGGACCGCGGCGGGCCGCGGTTCCGGGACGAGCTGGCCGGCGAGCGCCGGGATCTTCGCGCCGGCCAGGGCCACACCGGCCAGCGCCAGCGTGGCGAGGAAGGCGAGGATGGCGCCCGCGCCCAGGTCGAGCACGTCCGGGCAGGCGATGAGCCCCCACAGCGCCGACCAGGCGGCGGAGACGGCGAACACGGTGCCCCACGCCGTCAGCGGCAGGCCGAGCACCTTGCGCTCCGGCTGGAAGCGGGACGCGATCAGCAGACCGGCGGCGATGAAGCCGATCAGGAAGATGGTCGGGAGCGTCAGGTGGTTGGAGTCAAGGTCCCACGCACTCGGCCGGTCGACACCGGTGGCGGAGTAGAAGTCGAGGAACGAGGCGATGAACAGCAGCGCCGCTGCTCCGATCACCACGCCGTCGCCTCGAGTGAGGGAGCGGATGTTCACGTCTCAGGTGTCCTTCTCGGTCTCGGTCGTCGTCTCGTGGTGCCGCGGTCGCAGAACGTGTCTGCAGCAGGGCGGGCGGCACCATGGTACGGAGGTTTCCGACGGCCGAGATGATCGGGTCGACGGGTGGTCCCGCCGGACTCCCGAGGGGGCCTACCCGCCGAGGAAGCCGACGATGCCGTCCGCGATGCCCTGGGCCGCCTTCTGCCGCCATTCCGGACTCGTCAGCTGCGCCGCGTCCTTGGCGTCACGCATGTTGCCGCATTCGATGAACACCTTGGGCCGAGTTGACAGGTTCAGTCCGCCGAGATCGTCGCGGACGACCAAACCGGTACCGCCGCCGAGGTAGTTGGCGGGCGCGGAGCCGGTGGTACGGGCGAAGTTCCCGGCGATGCGCTCGCCGAGCTCCCGGGACGGTTCGACGATCTTCGCGGTGTCCGCGGCGCCGCCCTTGACCGCGGCCGGGAGGATGATGTGGAAGCCGCGGTTGCCCGCCGAGACCCCGTCGGCGTGGACGGATACGACAGCGTCGGCCTTCGCCTCGTTGCCGATGCGGGCGCGCTCGGTGATGCAGGGGCCCCACGGGCGGTCGGCCTGGTGGGTGAGGACGACCTTGGCGCCCTGGGCCTCCAGGGCGGTCCGCAGGCGCCGGGAGACGTCGAGGGTGAAGTCCGCCTCCTTGTAGCCGGCGTTGGTGGTGGTGCCGGTGGTGTCGCACTCCTTGCGGTTCGTGCCGATGTCGACCTGCTGGTCGATCTCGTCGGTGTGGTCGAAGTTTCCGGCGTTGTGGCCGGGGTCGACGACCACGGTCCTGCCGGTGAGCGGCCCCTTGGCGGGTGCGGGCACGGCCGCGGGCGTGCTCGTGCCGGCACCGGGGCTCGTACCCGTACCTGAGCTCTCGCTCGCGGCGGAGCCCGGCTTGGCGTCCCGCTGGCCGGGGGACAGGGTGGAGGGCGAGGAGGACAGCGGCGCCGAGCGGGACGGCCCGCCGGACCCGGTCCCGGCGAAAGCCTGGGTCAGGACCCAGCCCGCCAGAGCGGCGGGGGCGAGCGCGGCAACCCCGACGACGAGCGTGGAGCGCCGGGTGAACCAGGGCCGGTCCGGGTCGATGGAGGAGCCGGACTCGGGGGGCGGGGGGCTGTAGTCGTTGCGCACGCCGCGATGTTAGACCCGCCTCCCGGCCCGCGTCCGGACCATAGGCCGTCCGAAGGCGTGGTGCGATTGTCTGCCCGGCGCTCATCGGGTCGGATGACCGGCTGGTGACCGGCCAGGTCACGGACCAGGTCGTCTCTTTCGGATCTTGTCGGTCGGGCCCGCGTTGTCCGGTGCCGTGCATCGCAAGGCGGAGGGGCGCCCGTGTACTGGACGTACT
>NZ_JBSGZP010000933.1:0-2265 GCF_053611065.1 Streptomyces sp. NPDC054840 | reverse complement strand
CCCCACCAGTGGGGGGCGCGGACCTGTTTCGTGTGACCCCCACCATTCCGAACACCGAAGCTATCTCGTATGGTGGAAGAGTCTTTCCGAATTTTGTAGCTGGTTACCTTGTACTGGCTGGTAGGTGGGACGATCGGACAACAGGTCCTGCCGCATCTGCTGTGCAGCGGGGCTCTGTGTGTTACAGCGAACCAGGGACAGAAGAGGAACACGGCCATGGCAACGGCGCCCAGCGTCTCGTATTCGATGACGGTCCGTCTGGAAGTGCCCGCGAGCGGAACCGCGGTCTCCCAGCTCACCACCGCCGTGGAGTCCTCCGGCGGATCGGTCACCGGCCTCGACGTGACCGCATCCGGCCACGAGAAGCTCCGGATCGACGTGACCATCGCCGCGACCTCCACCGCGCACGCGGACGAGATCGTGGAGAAGCTGCGCGGCATCGAGGGCGTCAGCCTCGGCAAGGTCTCCGACCGTACCTTCCTGATGCACCTCGGCGGCAAGATCGAGATGGCGTCCAAGCACCCCATCCGCAACCGCGACGACCTCTCGATGATCTACACCCCGGGCGTCGCCCGCGTGTGCATGGCGATCGCCGAGAACCCCGAGGACGCGCGCCGCCTCACCATCAAGCGCAACTCCGTCGCAGTCGTGACGGACGGCTCCGCCGTGCTGGGCCTCGGCAACATCGGCCCGATGGCCGCGCTGCCCGTCATGGAGGGCAAGGCGGCCCTCTTCAAGCGCTTCGCCGGCATCGACGCCTGGCCGATCTGCCTCGACACCCAGGACTCCGACGAGATCGTCGCGATCGTCAAGGCGATCGCCCCGGGCTTCGCGGGCATCAACCTGGAGGACATCTCCGCACCGCGCTGCTTCGAGATCGAGGCCCGGCTGCGCGAGGCCCTCGACATCCCCGTCTTCCACGACGACCAGCACGGCACCGCGATCGTCGTGCTCGCCGCCCTCACCAACGCACTGCGCGTGGTGGGCAAGGCAGTTGGCGACGTCAAGGTGGTCATGTCGGGTGCCGGCGCGGCCGGTACGGCCATCCTCAAGCTGCTCCTCGCGGCGGGCGTCAAGAACGCGGTGAGCGCCGACATCCACGGTGTCGTGCACGCGGACCGCCCCGACCTCGTCGACGCGGCCGCGGACTCCCCGCTGCGCTGGATCGCCGACAACACCAACCCCGAGGGCTACACGGGCACGCTGAAGGAGGCCGTGGTCGGCGCCGACGTGTTCATCGGCGTCTCGGCCCCGAACGTGCTGTCCGGCGAGGACGTCGCCGCCATGGCGCAAGGCGCGATCGTGTTCGCGCTCGCGAACCCGGACCCCGAGGTCGATCCGGCCGTGGCCCGCCAGACCGCCGCCGTGGTGGCCACCGGCCGCTCCGACTTCCCGAACCAGATCAACAACGTGCTGGTCTTCCCCGGTGTCTTCCGCGGTCTGCTGGACGCTCAGTCCCGCACCGTGAACACGGAGATGATGCTGGCCGCCGCGAGCGCGCTGGCGGACGTCGTGGGCGAGGACGAGCTGAACGCGAACTACATCATCCCGTCGGTGTTCAACGACAAGGTCGCCGGCGCGGTCGCGGGCGCCGTCCGCAAGGCGGCGTCGGGGGCCTGAGCCCCCGCTGTGACGGCGCTCACGGCGCTCCGCTCCCGGCGCGTCGCGAGATGCGGGCCCGACAGGCCGCCTCTAGGGTTGCGGGGATGCCCGCGAGGTCCGCGGTCCGCAGCGGCGTATGAGCGAGGGCGTGGACGGAGCGTCACCGCGGCGTGACTGTGGCGCTTTTCGTGTGACCCCGACGGGTGCCGGATTGGCTTTCCCGCCGCTGGTGGGGGCAGGATGCGTAACCGGGCGAGAGGGTCTGACGTTCAGACCCGGGTCCGGGGACTGTCCTAGGGCCCTGGCAGCATCGGCTTCGATCTCACGCCTCTAAGGCAAGTTGAACACGGGAGTACAACATGAACCGCAGTGAGCTGGTGGCCGCTCTGTCCGAGCGCGCCGAGGTGACCCGCAAGGACGCCGACGCCGTTCTGGCCGCGCTCGCCGAGACCGTCGGCGAGATTGTCGCCAAGGGCGACGAGAAGGTCACCATCCCCGGCTTCCTGACCTTCGAGCGCACCCACCGTGCCGCTCGCACCGCGCGCAACCCGCAGACCGGCGACCCCATCCAGATCCCGGCCGGCTACAGCGTGAAGGTCTCCGCGGGCTCCAAGCTCAAGGAAGCCGCCAAGGGCAAGTAAGTCCCGCCCCGGCGCCGAGGGC
>NZ_JBSGZP010000932.1:0-2268 GCF_053611065.1 Streptomyces sp. NPDC054840 | reverse complement strand
GCCTTGGGGGCGTTGACGTCGGCCGGAAGCGCCTTCTGCGCGACCTCGACGAGCGCGGCGAACGCGTTGGCGTCGTTGACGGCCAGCTCCGCGAGGATCTTGCGGTCCACCTCGATGTTGGCGGCCTTCAGACCCTGGATGAGGCGGTTGTACGTCATGCCGTTCTGGCGGGCAGCGGCGTTGATGCGCTGGATCCACAGCTGACGGAAGTCGCCCTTGCGCTTCTTGCGGTCGTTGAAGTTGTAGACCAGCGAGTGGGTGACCTGCTCCTTGGCCTTGCGGTACAGGCGCGAACGCTGACCGCGGTAGCCGGAGGCCGCCTCGAGGATCGCCCGGCGCTTCTTGTGGGCGTTTACTGCCCGCTTGACGCGTGCCACTTTTTAACTCCTTGTAGCGGGGCCGTGGGTGTCTTCACACGGCCCGAATTCGATGGGGTCCCGGTCTTGACGTCCCGCTCCCGGACCGGGAGCGGAGGACGTCACTTGCCGAGAAGCTTCTTGATCTTCGCGGCGTCGCCGGGGGCCATCTCCGCGGTGCCGGTCAGGCGGCGGGTGACACGGGACGACTTGTGCTCGAGCAGGTGGCGCTTGCCGGCGCGCTCACGGAGCACCTTGCCGGAGCCGGTGATCTTGAAGCGCTTCTTGGAACCGCTGTGCGTCTTGTTCTTCGGCATAGCGCCGTTATCTCCTCGTCGGTGGCGCTCCCACCGGTCCGATGCGGGACCGGACTGACGGGAGCGTCATGTTGTTTCGGTGATCCGAGACGGGCTGCCTCGGTTCAGGCCTCGGCGTTCGCCTCGTCGGCCGGCGCCTCTCCGGCAGCGGCTTCGGTGGCCTCGCCAGAGGCGACCTCGGTGGTGTCATCGACCTCGACGGCGGCGTCCTCGGAAGGAGCCTCGTCTTCGGTGTGGGCGACACCCTGGCGCTCCGCCTTGCGGGCGGCCTGCGCCTCGCGGGCTTCGGCCATGGCCTCGGTCTTCTTCTTGTGCGGACCGAGAACCATGATCATGTTTCGGCCGTCCTGCTTCGGGTTCGACTCGATGAACCCGAGGTCCTCGACGTCCGAAGCGAGACGCTGCAGCAGTCGGTAGCCGAGTTCCGGCCGGGACTGCTCGCGACCACGGAACATGATCGTGATCTTGACCTTGTCGCCCTGCTTGAGGAACCGAACGACGTGACCCTTCTTGGTGTCATAGTCGTGCGGGTCGATCTTCGGCCGGAGCTTCATTTCCTTGATGACCGTGTGCGCCTGGTTCTTGCGCGCCTCACGGGCCTTCATGGCCGACTCGTACTTGAACTTGCCGTAGTCCATGAGCTTGCAGACCGGCGGGCGTGCGGACGCCGCGACCTCGACCAGGTCGAGGTCGTACTCCTGCGCGAGCTCAAGCGCCTTGGCAAGCGGCACGATGCCGACCTGCTCGCCGCTGGGACCGACAAGCCGTACCTCGGGAACGCGAATCCGGTCGTTGATGCGGGGCTCGGTGCTGATGGATCCTCCTCGGTAGCACCACACGGCTGCCTGGCAGACAGCCGCTGACGTGTATTTCCGTCAGACCGACCGCGGCGGGAGAATGCAAAAAGCCCCGCCGGGCACAGGCAGGGGCTCCAAAACAACCGGAACACCGCCGCATGCAAACCGCGGGGCGTAGACTCGGGCAGCTTTCCATCGTCCGTACGGAACGATGGATGCCGCCTGACCGGTGACCCGCCGCCCCGGAGGGCAGTCAGGTGGGAGAACGGAGCCTCCACTTGTGGGCCGGGCACAAGAGTGTCCGGCCGGTCGAAGTACATACTAGCACCCGTGCCGCAAGTGCGCCGCACGGCATATCGTGGGGCGCATGACTGACGCGACACCCCCCACCGAACCCGCTGCCGACGGCGCCCCCGACTACGACACCATGACCCGCGACATCGCGGACGTGCCCGCCGTCGAGGTGATCACCACGGTGGCCGTGCACCTGCTGAGCGCCGCGGCGGTCAACCTGGGCCTGGACAAGCCGGACTCCGAGCACAAGGACCTCGACGAGGCCCGCAAGCTGATCACGGCCCTGGCCGGGCTGGTCACCGCGAGCGCCACCGAGATCAGCTCCTTCCACGCCGCCCCGCTGCGCGACGGCCTGAAGTCGCTCCAGCTGGCCTTCCGCGAGGCCTCGATCGTCCCGGACGAGCCGGGCCAGGGCCCGGGCGAGAAGTTCACGGGTCCCGTCTTCGGCTGAGCCCGCGTACGGAAAGACACGCGCCGACGGCCGGTGCACCCCACGTGGGGTGC
>NZ_JBSGZP010000931.1:0-2245 GCF_053611065.1 Streptomyces sp. NPDC054840 | reverse complement strand
CGCGTCGTCGGGGCAGGTCCGGCCGTCGCGTACGACGCCGAGCAGATTGCCGAAGCGGCCGTCACCCGCGCAGAAGACCTTCAACACGTCGAGATCGTTCACGCGGGAATTGAAGCACGGCTCAGACCTGGGCCGTACGGCGCCTGCGCGCGAAGTACACCGCGCCCGCGCCGGCCGCCGTCACCACGCCGGAGGTGGTGAGCAGGGCCCCGGCCGGGATCTCGGCGCCGGTGTCGGCGAGGTTGCCGCCGACGGAGGAGCCGCCGACGGTGCCGCCCGTGGCGCCGGTGGCTCCGCCCGCCGTACCGCCCGTGGTGCCTCCGGTTCCGCCGGCGGTGCCGCCGTTCGACCCGCCCGCGGTCCCGCCCGTCGTACCGCCCGTCGTCGGCGGCAGGACGACGTCCTTGTCCACCGCCACGGCGAAGCTGAGCGGGTCCATCGCGTCGCCCGCCTTGTACATGGACCCCGTGGTGTCGTTGGCGAAGGCGGCCGCGCCCTCGGCGGTGAAGGCCGCCGGGACCGCGGTCAGCGCCAGGAGGCCGTTCTTGGTCTTGTAGTCGGTCTTCGCCAGGTCGAGCGTGGCGAAGCGAAGACCCGTCTTGGCGCCGGAGCCGTTCTTGACGTCCACGAAGAGGGTGCCCGTCGCGCCGGTGGCCTCGACGCGGGGGTTGCCGAAGGTCATGTCGATGCCATGGGCCGCGTACCGGAAGCGGAGGTTGCCCTGGAAGGAGGCGTTCAGCTTCTGCTTCTTGACGTCCAGGTCACCCTTGCCGAAGGCGAAGTCGAAGGTGTCGCCGTTCTTCGCGGCGCCGCCGGCCGGGGTGATCGAGCCCGCGCTCAGCACGTACGTGCGGAAGGACTCCTTCACGCCCCACGTCAGCTTGCCGCTGAGCACCTTCTGCGTGTCGTCGGCCGGAGGCGTCGGGTTCTTGGTGGGCTGCTCCGGGGTGGGCTCGGGGGCGGGCTTCTCGAAGGCGAGCTTCGCGGTGAGCGGGTCACCCGGCTTGTCCTTGTAGCCCGGGTAACCGAGCGCGTCCGCGGCTTCCTTGGTGAGCGTGGTCCCCAGCTTGTCCATCACCGGGCCGGCGAAGGCCACGGTGGCCATCGGCACGTCCTGGGTGGTCGCGCCGGCCTTGGTGACGTCCGCGGTGAGCTTCTTGGTACCGGTGTCCATACGGAAGTCCGAGAGCGTGACCTCGAAGCCGTGGCCGGCCGGCGGGGCGGGCGAGGAGAAGGTGACGCTGCCCTTGAAGGCCGCCTTCACCACATGCCCGTTGGCCGGCTCGTACGTGCCGGACGGCTCGCCGAAGCGCAGGGTGCCGTCCTCGTTCTGCCTGGCTCCGTCCGCGACAGTGATGGTGCCCTTGGCCATGCCGGTCACGTAGGCGCGGTAGCTCGCGAGCACGCCCCAGTCGAGGGTGCCGCCGGTGATCTTCATCGGTTCGGTGGGCGGGCCGCCCGCGGCGGTGGCCGGGAGGGCGAAGGCGGTGGAGCCGAGCGCTGCGGCGGTCAGGACCGCGGCCGCGAGGGAGATCGGGCGTCGGATGGACGACATGACTGGGTACTCCTGAGGGACCAGGGGGAAGGGGGAGAGGAGGGGATGCCTACTGGGGCGCGTCGGTCGGCGTCGGTGAGGCGGCCGCCGTACGACGCTTGCGCACGACCAGGAAGGTGCCGCCGGCCAGGAGCAGTACGGCCACGGCGAGAGCGGCGAGGAGCCCGGCGTTCGAGGACCCCGCGGCCTTCGCGGCGGGGGCGGGCTCGGCGGACGGCGACGCTGGGGCGGGGGCGGGCGAGGCCGTCGAGCCCAGGTCGGGCAGGGCGGGCAACTGGGCGGTGGAGTCCAGGGCGACGGCGAGCGAGACGGGGTCCATCTCGGTGCCCGCCTTGTACATGGAGTTGAAGGCCTGCGAACCACCCTCGGTGAGGGTGGCCGGGGCCTCGGTCAGGGTGGCCAGCCGGCCCTCGGTCTTCAGCCCCCTGGCGTCGAACTCCACGAGCGGGACGGCGTTCTTCGTCGCGCCGCCGGTGGTGACGTCCGCGGACAGGACGCCCTTGCCGTTCTCCACCTTCACGCCCAGCTTGCCGAGCGTGAGGTCCAGATGGGCGCCGGTGAACCGGACCGTACCGGCGAAGGCTGCGTCAAGAGTGCCTTTCGCGCCGTCGAACGAGCCCTTGCCCTGCGGGAAGCGGAAGAGCGCGCCTCCGTCCTGGGCGCCCTCGGCGAGGGTCCACTTGCCCTGGC
>NZ_JBSGZP010000930.1:0-2280 GCF_053611065.1 Streptomyces sp. NPDC054840 | reverse complement strand
GGGCGAAGCCCCCGGGGCCGGTGTCGTACCGCGGTGGCTCAGTGGACGGAGTGCTCCTCCTGCGGGAACGTTCCGCCGACGACGTCCTCGGCGAACGCCTTCGCCGCGCCGCCGATGACCTGGCGCAGGTCGGCGTACTGCTTGACGAACTTCGGCATCTTTCCGCCGGTCAGGCCCATCATGTCGGTCCACACCAGCACCTGCGCGTCGCACTCCGCGCCGGCGCCGATGCCGACCGTCGGGATGTGCAGGGACCGGGTGACCTCGGCGGCCAGCTCGGCCGGGACGAGCTCCAGCACCACCGCGAACGCGCCCGCGTCCTGCGCCGCCTTCGCGTCGCGCAGCAGCTGGTGCGCGGCCTCGTCGCCGCGGCCCTGCACCCGGTAGCCCATGGCGTTGACGGACTGCGGGGTCAGGCCCAGGTGGGACATGACGGGGATGCCGGACTGCACGATCAGCTCGGTCTGGGCCAGCGAGCGCTCGCCGCCCTCCAGCTTCACCGCTCCGACCCCGGCCTCCTTGACGAGACGGGTGGCGCTGCGCAGGGCCTGCACGGCGCCTTCCTGGTAGGAACCGAACGGCATGTCGCCGATGACCAGCGCACGGCTCGTGCCGCGAACGACGGCCGCGGAGAGCATGGTCATCTGGTCCATCGTCACCGGAACGGTGGAGTCGTAGCCGAGGTGGCAGTTGCCCATGGAGTCCCCGACGAGGATGACCGGGATACCGGCCTCGTCGAAGACGGACGCGGTCATCGCGTCGTAGGCGGTGAGCATGGGCCACTTCTCGCCGCGTTCCTTGGCGAGGGTCAGGTCGCGGACGGTGATGCGCCGGGTGCCCGTGCCTCCGTACAGGGTGGGGGAGGCCGCGGGTGCGGGTTCGCGGGCAGGCGAAACGGCATGCGTCATTGCAACTGCTCCTTGTGTCATCTCGAGGCGCCCTTACGACGTCCCCGGACTCACCCCCCATGGTGGCATCCGCGCGGGCAAAGGCGGAAGTGGTCCGGGGTGCGAGCCTGGCCACGGGATCCAATGTGCGCGTTTCGTGACAAGCGGAACCCCTTGCGCACGGCCGTTCGTCCTCCCGGACACACGACCGTGACCGACGGTCGTGACGTAGGGCACGGAAGGCTCCGGTTCATCGCCTAGGGTCAAGGGGCGGGGACGGAGCGCGAGCACGGCAGTGAGGGCAGTGGCATGGCACAGGCGTACATGACGGAGTCGGGGAACGGCGGCTCGGAACCCGAGCCCTCCGGAACCCGCCTCCGGCGCCGGCTGACCGCGCTGCGCAAGGACCCGGGAATCTGGCGGCGCGGCTGGGTCCTCGCCGGGATCGCCACGCTGATCTCGCTCATCATGATCTTCCACGCGGAGCTGTCCAACGAGGTGGGCAACCTGGGGAGCCTCACCGAGACGTTCCTGCCCTGGCTGGGCCTGGCCGTGCCGCTCCTGGTCGCCGGGGCCGTCTACCGCAGGTCCGCGACCGCGTTCCTCGCGATACTGCTGACGGCCGCGGTCTGGGCGAACCTCTTCGGCGGCCTGGTCAGCGACAAGTCCGGCTCCGGCGGCAACATGGTGGTGGCCACCCACAACGTCGACGCCGACAACCCCGACCCGCACGGCACCGCCGAGTCGGTGGCCCGGTCCGGGGCCGACGTCCTGGCCCTGACCGAGCTCAAGGGCAGCGCCGTCCCCGTCTACGAGAAGGTCCTCGCGGCCACGTACAAGTACCACTCCGTCGAGGGCACCGTCGGCCTGTGGAGCAAATACCCGCTCAGCGCGAGCGCGCCGGTCGACATCCGGATGGGCTGGACCCGGGCCATGCGTGCCACCGTCACCACCCCCCAGGGGCCGGTCGCCGCCTTCGTCGCCCACCTGCCCTCCGTCCGGGTCAAGCTGCACGCCGGCTTCACCGCCAACCAGCGTGACGACAGCGCCGACGCGCTGGGCGCCGCGCTCGCCGCCGAACCGCTGAAGAAGGTCGTCCTGCTCGGCGACCTCAACGGAACCATGAACGACCGCGCTTTGTCCGAGGTCACCTCGCAGATGCGCTCGACCCAGGGCGCGGCGGGCGACGGCTTCGGCTTCAGCTGGCCGGCGCAGTTCCCGATGGCCCGGATCGACCAGATCATGGTCCGCGGGATCAAGCCGGAGGCCTCCTGGACCCTGGCCCGCACCGGCAGCGACCACCTTCCTGTCGCTGCCCGGGTCTCCGTGAAGCCCTGACCGCGCCGGACACCGGACGCGGCCGCGCGAAGGCCCCGGCCGCTCTCCTCGGAGA
>NZ_JBSGZP010000929.1:0-2281 GCF_053611065.1 Streptomyces sp. NPDC054840 | reverse complement strand
ATCTCGGAGCGCTTCGTCGGGATCGTGGTGTTGCGCTCGATCAGCTTGGTCATGATGCCGCCCTTGGTCTCGATACCGAGGGACAGCGGGGTCACATCGAGGAGCAGGACGTCCTTGACCTCACCCTTGAGCACACCGGCCTGGAGGGTGGCGCCGATGGCGACGACCTCGTCCGGATTGACGCCCTTGTGCGGATCCTTGCCGGTCAGCTCCCTGACCAGCTCCGTCACGGCCGGCATGCGCGTGGACCCGCCGACCAGGATGACGTGGTCGATGTCCGCGACCTTGATCTTCGCGTCCTTGACCGCGTTGTGGAACGGCGCCTTGCAGCGCTCCAACAGGTCGGCGGTCAGCTGCTCGAACTGCGAGCGCGTGAGCTTCTCGTCCAGGTGCAGCGGGCCCTCGGCGGAAGCGGAGATATAAGGCAGGTTGATCGTCGTCTCCGTCGCGGCGGAGAGTTCGATCTTCGCCTTCTCGGCGGCCTCGCGCAGACGCTGGAGCGCCATCTTGTCCTTGGACAGGTCCACGCCGTACCCGTTCTGGAACTGCTTCACCAGGTGATCGACGACCTTCTGGTCCCAGTCGTCCCCGCCGAGGTGGGTGTCGCCGTTGGTGGACTTGACCTCCACCAGCCCCTCGCCGATCTCCAGCAGGGACACGTCGAAGGTGCCGCCGCCCAGGTCGAAGACGAGGATCGTCTGGTCGTTCTCCTTGTCCAGGCCGTACGCCAGCGCGGCGGAGGTCGGCTCATTGATGATCCGCAGCACCTTCAGGCCGGCGATCTCGCCGGCTTCCTTCGTCGCCGTGCGCTGGGAGTCGTTGAAGTACGCCGGAACGGTGATCACAGCGTCGGTCACGTCCTCGCCGAGATACGCCTCCGCGTCCCGCTTCAGCTTCTGCAGCACCCGTGCCGAGATCTCCTGCGCGGTGTACCGCTTGCCCTCGATGTCGCCGCTCTCGGGGAAGCGCCAGTTCGCCTCGCCGATGTGGCGCTTGACCGACCGCGCGGTGCGGTCGACGTTGGTCACCGCCTGCCGCTTGGCGATCTCTCCGACCAGGACATCTCCGCCCTTGCCGAAGGCCACCACGGAAGGGGTGGTCCTGTTTCCTTCGGTGTTGGTGATGACCGTGGGTTCGCCGCCCTCCAGAACCGCGACGACGGAGTTGGTCGTCCCCAGGTCGATCCCGACTGCGCGTGCCATCATCCGCTCCTCTCGAAACCAACGAACTCGGAATCAGGTGACCCTTCGGCCGTTCACTTCGCCGACCGGCCGCCCGAGCAGGGGCGCCGCTGTACCGGTCTGGTGCAGGAGGCGGCGCACCAAGGGCGACGCGACGCCCACCAGGCGCAGAACGACTCCCTGTGCCGCCGCCCGGCGGCGGGCTTGCAGCACAACGCCGAGGCCGTAGCAGTCGCAGAACTCGACTTCACTGAAATCGACCTCCACCACACGGCAACCGTCGGACAACGCCTCCTCCAGGGTGGCGCGGAGCTGCGGCGCGCTCACGAGGTCGATGTCGCCCGAGACGGCGACCTTGAGGTGGCCGTCGACCTTGAGGTGACCGTCGGTCCTGATGTGGCCGTCGGCGCCCGTTCCGATCGCGGCCGCGGGAGGCGATGCTTCGGGCATGTCCCCAACCTCGCTTTCGCCCTGCCTGCCTCGGCGGCGGCGGACGGAGGGATGGAGGGGCCCGGCGGAGCCCCGGCCCTCCCTCCGCGTTCCTGCCCGCGTATCCGTCAGGAATTGATCTCCTTGCGTGAGCCGTCCCCGGCCTTGATCTCGATCTTCCGAGGCTTCGCCTGCTCGGCGACGGGGATGCTCAGCCGCAGTACGCCGGCCTCGTAAGAGGCCTCGATCCGGTCGGCGTCCAGTGTCTCGCCCAGGAACAGCTGGCGGCTGAAGGCTCCGGAGGGCCGCTCCGCGATCAGCACGTCGCTGTTCTGCGCGGAGGCAGTGGTCCCCCGCTCCGCCTTGATGTTGAGGACGTTCTGGTCGACGTCCAGGTCGATGGACTCGGGGTCGACACCGGGCAGGTCCAGTTCGACGACGAAGGCATCACCCTCGCGGAAGGCGTCCATGGCCATGGCCGCCGACCGCGCCGCGGGGCCCAGAACCTGCTGCGTCAGCCGGTCCAACTCCCGGAACGGATCCGTCCGCATGAGCATCATCGTTCACTCCTCTCTCCACTCGTCACAGATGCACATGGCGATACCATCTATATAGCGCGCAGTAAGAAAGTTGACAAGAGTCGACTCAAGAAGACCGGCGGGCGATTACGT
>NZ_JBSGZP010000928.1:0-2291 GCF_053611065.1 Streptomyces sp. NPDC054840 | reverse complement strand
GCCGATGTCGGGTGGGTCGATCCGGACCCTGACGGCCTCCGCCGCCGGAACCCCCTTCGCCAGCCGGGCCGCCTGCGCCGACTTCAGGGCGGCCGCCAGGGCGGCTCCGCTGCCCGGCGGGACCCGGACCAGCGCCCGCTCCCCCGGGGACGGCTCCCCGCGCCTCCCCGGGAGCGGCACCGGTCCCAGGATCTCCGCGTCGGGCGGCAGTCCGGCTCCGGCCAGGAAGGCCTCCACCGCCTCTCCCCGACCGGCCACCGCCGCCATCCGGGACACCGGCGGGAAGCCGAGCTGGGACCGCTCCGCGAGCTCCCGTACGGCGTGTCCCACCGGGTCCCACCGGACGAGCGCCTGGACGGGCCGCAGCGTCGGCTCGGCGACCACCACGACCTGCCCGTCCCCCCGGACCAGCGAGGCGGCCGCGATCCATCGCCGCAGCGCGTCCTCGCCGGCCCTCAGGTCGGGCCGGGTCAGCATGGCCCAGCCGTCGAGCAGCAGCGCTGCCGCGTACCCGGCGCCCGCCGCCACCGGTTCGGCGCCCGGGGTGCAGACCACCAGCGCGGGCCGGTCCGGCACCTCATCGAGGACGTGGTCGCGCCCGGAGGTCCGTACGGCCACGGCCGGGAAGGCCCGTCCCAGCTCCTCGGCGGTGCGCCGCGCGCCGACCACCTGGGCCCGCAGCCGGAACGACCCGCACTCCTCGCAATGCCACGACGGCTCGCCCCGCCCGCACCACCCGCACCTCAGGTCCCGCTCGTCGGGGGCCTCCAGCGGCCCGGCACAGACCGTGCAGCGGGCGGGGGTGCGGCACCTCTCGCACGCCAGCCGGGGCACATAGCCCCGCCGCGGTACCTGTACCAGGACGGGCCCGGTCTTCAGCCCTTCCCGTACGGTCTCCCAGGCCAGGCTCGGCAGACGCGCGGCCCGGGCGGCCTCGTCACGGGCGAGCAGCTCGTCCCCGACGGTCCGGATCCGGGGCGCGCAGGCCCGTACGGTCTCGCGGTCGGCGATCAGGGGCCTGGCCCAGCCGGTCTCGACCAGCTGGGCGGCCTCCACGGTGCAGCTCGTGCTGCCCGCGAGGAAGGCGCAGCCGTCGTTGACCGCGCGCAGTTCCAGTACCTCCCGGACGTGCGGGAAGGGGGCGTTGTCGTCGCTGTGGCTGGAGTCGCCGTCGTCCCAGATGGCGACCAGCCCGAGATCCCGTACGGGGGCGAACATCGCGGCCCGGGTGCCGATGACAGCCCGTACGGAGCCCCGGTTCACCGCCAGCCACTGGCGGTAGCGCTTCTCGGGTCCCGACTCGGCGGTCAGCAGCGCGTGCCGGCCTTCGCCCAGCAGGGCGGTCAGGGCCTCGTCGACGCGGGCGGCGGTCCGCCCGTCGGGGAGCACGGCGAGGGCCCCGCGCCCGGAGGCCAGGGTGGCGGCCATGGCGCGGGCGAGTTCGTCGGCCCAACCGGGGCCGGGCAGGGCGGTCCATACGGCGCGCGGGGCGCCGCCGGTGGTGAGGGCGCGCAGGAAGCCGGGCCCGGCGCCGTACCGCTCCCAGCCGGCGGGCTCGGGGGCGGCGGGCGGCGGCAGGGGTTCCGGTGAGGGCTTGGCCTCGGCGCGGGCGCTCCGTGCGGGCACCGCGAGCTGGAGCACGTCGGCGAGGCTGCCCGCGTACCGGTCGGCGACGGCCCGGGCGAGCGCGAGCATGCGGGGGCTGAGGACCACCTCGGGCGAGACGACGTGGGCGAGGGCGGCCAGTGCGCCGTCGTAATCGGACTCGGCCCGGCGCTCCACGATGAAACCGTCGATGAGCCCGCCGCCCTCGCGGCGGCCGCCGCGCACGTGGTGGGAGCCGGCGCCGAAGCGGACGCGGACGCGGACACCGGGCCGGGCGGCCTCGGAGAGCTCCTCGGGGACGGCGTAGTCCCAGAGCTGGTCGAGGTGGAGCACGCCCTTGTTCACGAGGATCCGGGCGACGGGCAGCTCGGCGGCGAGCGCGGCACCGCGCCAGGTGCGCGGCTTCGCCTTGGGCGCCTTGGCCTTCGCCTCGGCGACCATGTCCCGGATCAGTGCGAGCTGCTCCGGCGGGGACTCATTCGCGCTGCTCACATCAGCATTCTTACCAAATGGCACCGACAGCGGCGGGCGCGGTGCACGGACCTCCCGAGACCGGGCGGGCGGCGGCGGGTCCTGCGCTGCTTCGACGGGGTTCGCACCCCGCTCCGCATGAAGCCGTCACCCCTCGCACCGGGAGGGTGGGGTCAGCCTGTCCGCGCGGGACGGCCGCACCCACGCAATATGGC
>NZ_JBSGZP010000927.1:0-2294 GCF_053611065.1 Streptomyces sp. NPDC054840 | reverse complement strand
GGCCGTACGGGTGCACGAGGTACGGGCGACCGCGGACGCCGTACGGGTGGCCCGCGCCGTCGAAGGGGCACTCTGATCCTCATCCACCGACAAGGAGCACCGTGAGCAGAACCGACATCGAGGCGGTCGAAGAGGTCAACACGGCCTTCTACGAGGCAATGGAGCGGGGGGACTTCGACTCACTGTCGGCGCTCTGGCTGGAGGACGAGATCTCCTGCGTCCACCCCGGCTGGCCGGTGCTCTCGGGCCGCGGCGAGGTCCTGCGCTCGTACGCGCTCATCATGTCGCACACCGACTACATCCAGTTCTTCCTCACCGACACCAAAGTGGCCGTAATAGGTGATACCGCCTTGGTGACGTGTACGGAGAACATCCTCAGCGGCGGCCCCGCCGAGGACGGCGGGAAACTCGGCCCGCTCGTCGGCCAGCTGGTCGTCGCGACGAATGTGTTCCGACGCACATCCGAGGGCTGGCGACTCTGGTCCCACCACGGTTCTCCCGTGCTCACGGAGTCCGACGACGACGAGGACGAGGGCACCTCCTGACCCCTCCGGCGGGATCCGGAGTATTTCGCAGGTAAATTCGAAGACGGACGACGCCGACCGCACTCGGCGCAGCCATGGCCCTGGGGAGCCCCGGGACCGGAAGCACCTACGAAAGCAGGAGTGATTCGCGTGGATCGTGTCGCGCTGCGCGGCCTCAAGGCTCGCGGGCACCACGGCGTCTTCCCCCGGGAGCGCGAGGAAGGCCAGACCTTCATCGTCGACCTCGTGCTGCATCTCGACACCCGCCCCGCGGCGGCCGGGGACGACCTGGCTAAGACCGTGCACTACGGGGTAGTCGCCGAGGAAGTCGTCGACGTGGTCCAGGGTGAGCCCGTCGATCTGATCGAAACCCTGGCCGAGCGGATCGCCCAGCAGTGCCTCAAGCACGAAGCGGTGGCGCAGGTGGAGGTAGTCGTCCACAAGCCGGACGCGCCCATCACCGTCCCCTTCGACGACGTGACCATCACGATCACCCGGAGCCGCGCATGAACAACGCACTGAACGCTCAGAGCGACCCCACCGTCCAGCCGGTACCCGCCTCCGTCGTCGAGACGGTCGACGCGGCGGACGTGACGCTGTCCAACCCGAAATGGGCCGTGATCGCGCTCGGTGCCAACCTCGGCAACCGGCTGGAGACGCTGCAGGGCGCCATCGACGCCCTCGGCGACACCCCCGGCATGCGGGTCAAGGCCGTCTCCCCCGTCTACGAGACCGAGCCGTGGGGCGTCGAGCCCGGCTCGCAGCCCTCGTACCTCAATGCGGTCCTCTCTGTGAAGACCACCCTGCCGCCGTCCTCGCTCCTGGAGCGCGCGCACGCCATCGAAGAGGCGTTCGACCGCGTTCGCGAGGAGCGGTGGGGCCCGCGCACGATCGACGTGGACATCGTCGCGTACGCCGACCGGGTCTCCGACGACCCGGTCCTCACCCTCCCGCACCCGCGCGCTCACCAGCGCGCCTTCGTGCTGGCCCCCTGGCACGACATCGACCCGGAGGCCCGGATCCCGGGCCGCGGCCCGGTCACGGCGCTGCTGGCCGAAATCGGCCTGGTCGGCGTCACGCCGCGACCCGACCTGGAACTCCACCTCCCCGAGTAGTCGTTAGCCTGTTCACGGCTACTCGCTGAAAGTGGGGAACGGGCAAGTGAAGCAACTGAGGCCGGGGGTCCTGGCGGGCATCTTCGTGGTCGCCGGGATCCTGTCCTGGGCGGGCGCGCGGCTGTGGAACACCTACGGCACCCTGCCGGGCGTTCCGCTGGCCGCGCCGATCGTCCTGGGCGTCATCGCGGCGGTGCTGCTGGCCACGGCCCTGTCCCTGCGCGCCCGCCTCAAGGCCCAGCGCGAGCGCCGCCCGGGCGCCAAGGGCGTGGAGCCGCTGATGGCGGCCCGCGCGGTGGTCTTCGGCCAGGCCAGCGCCCTGGTGGCGGCGCTGGTGGCGGGCATGTACGGCGGGGTGGGCGTCTTCCTGCTGACCGACTCCCTCGACGTCCCCGCCCGCCGCGACCAGGCGTGGTACGCCGGCGCCTCGGTCCTGGCGGGCGTGGCCGTCATCGCCGCCGCCCTGTTCCTGGAGCACGTGCTCAAGCTCCCCGAGGACGACGACCCGGCCAAGGCCGCGGCCAAGGCCTAGGTCGTCTCTTTCGGATCTTGCCGGTTAAGCCCGCGTCGCCTGGTGCTGTGCCTCGCAAGGCGGAGGGGCGCCTGCGTACTGGACGTACTTGGGTGCTCCGACAACGCGGCGAGGTGCGGTGCC
>NZ_JBSGZP010000926.1:0-2295 GCF_053611065.1 Streptomyces sp. NPDC054840 | reverse complement strand
GTCACGCGCCGTTCCCCGGTCTCAGAACTGGAGCGCCCACGAGTCGATCTTGCCGGTGTCGATGTTGGCGTTGTCGTTCACGCGGAGCTTCCACACCCCGTCGGCCACCTCGGCGGAGGCGTTCACCGTGAAGGTCTTGATAATGTTGTCCGCGCTGCCGCCGGTGCGGTTGTGCAGGGTGTAGACGGTGCCGTCGGGTGCGACAAGGTCCACCTTGAGGTCACCGATGTACGTGTGCTTGATGTCGACCGCGACGGCCAGTGACGCCGGCGCGTTGCCGGCGACCCCGCCTACGGTGACGGGCGACTCGACGGTGGCGTTGTCGTTGATCGCGTAGTCGGCGGTGTTCTCGAACCGCTTGCCGGGCGGGACGGTGCCGCCCTCACCGACGTTGAGCAGGAGGTTCGGGGAGCCCGTGCCAGGGCTGGTCACCACGTTCGGGGTCGCCGCGCTCACCAGGCCGTCGCGGACCTGGGCCGGGGTGCTCGCCGGGTTCTGCGCCAGGTAGAGCGCGGCCGCACCGACCACGTGCGGGGTGGCCATCGAGGTGCCGGAGATGGTGTTGGTGGCCGCGTCGCCGGTGCCCCACGAGGAGGTGATGGAGGAGCCCGGCGCGAAGAGGTCCAGGACGGTGCCGTAGTTGGAGTAGTTGGCCTTGGCGTCGGTGTTGGTGGTGGCGCCGACCGTGATGGCCTCGGCCACGCGCGCCGGGGACTTCGTCGAGGCGTTGGTGGACTCGTTGCCCGCGGCGACTCCGTAGGTGATGCCGGAGGCGATGGAGTTGCGCACGGCCGTGTCGAGCGCTGAGTCCGCGCCGCCGCCGAGCGACATGTTGGCCACCGCCGGCTTGACCGCGTTGCGGGTCACCCAGTCGATGCCCGCGACGACCTGGGCCGTCGTACCGCTGCCGTTGTTGTCGAGCACGCGGACGCCGACGATCTTGGCCTTCTTGGCCACGCCGTACGCGCCGCCCGCGACGGTGCCGGCGACGTGCGTGCCGTGGCCGTGGCCGTCCTGGGCGGTGTTGTCGTTGTCGATGGCGTCGTAGCCGTAGGAGGCGCGGCTGCCGAAGTCCTGGTGCGTGACGCGGACGCCGGTGTCGATGATGTAGGCGGTGACGCCCTCGCCGGCCTTGTCCGGGTAGGTGTAGCTCTGGTTGAGCGGGAGCGCGCGCTGGTCGATGCGGTCCAGACCCCAGGACGGCGGGTTGGGCTGGGTCGCGTCGACGGTGAAGACACGATTCTGCACGACGGACCTGACCGCCGGGTCGGCGGCGAGCTTCCTCGCCTGCGCCTCGGAGACCTCGACGGAGTAGCCGTTGAGGGCGGCACTGTAGGTCTTGTCGATCTTCGCACCGTACCGCTCGGCGACGGCCCTGCCGCTGTCGGCGGTGGAGCGGGCGGCGGAGTCCTTCAGGGTCACGATGTAGCTGCCGGAGACGGTTCCGGCGGCGCCGGCGTTCTCGATGACGCCCTGCGGGCCGTTGTCGGCCGCCGAGGCGGGTAACGCGGCGGCCGCGCCGAGCGCGAGGGCGACGACGGCGGTCGCGCTGATGCCGGCGAGCCTCCGGCGAGTGTGACGCATCACGGACATGTGGGGGGTCCTCCTCTGGAGTGGGCACTGCGGGGCGGAGCGGCAGCATGACGGAACGACATGGACATGACCATGACAATTCGAGCCGACAGGCTGTCGCTACGAAAGGTTGACCCACGGGTGCCACACCCACAAGAGGCCTACAGACGCGTAACGTCCCTGCCATGCCCCGGTCATGATTGAGCAAAGGTGCTCCGCACATGACGGAGGCACGGCCCGGCCGTGCCGAGCCCGTCCGCGCCGCGCGGGCCGGCTCGCGGACGGCTCCCCCGCCCCTGCCCGTCGGATGGGTCCCCCGGTACCTCGTTTTCCCGCCGCACCCGACACGCCGCCGGTACCCGGCCGCGGGGGCGAACTCGCCGTCTCTGTACGGGTCCGCACCGTCAGCGCCTGGCACGTTCCCGGCACCCCCGGAGAAGGGGCACGCGTCGGCCGTGCCGCCGACCGGACGGGTTCAGGCCAAGCGGGACCTCCTCGCGTCGGCCCGGTCGAGCGAGGGGCCGGGGCGCGGAGATGCCCGCGGATGCGGCTCCGCGGCCGGCTCCGGAGCGGGTCCTGGCGGGCTGCGGCGACCACGGGGGACGCCCGACGCCGGCGCGTACCGTGGGCGTGGCGGGCCGAGTTGTGAAATTTTCGTGCGCGCCGTCCTCGCCGGCGGATGGGAGACGGGTGCGACAGGCCTACGGGGCGAGGTGCCACCAC
>NZ_JBSGZP010000925.1:0-2295 GCF_053611065.1 Streptomyces sp. NPDC054840 | reverse complement strand
CCCGTCTCGTCGGCGAGCTGATGGACCAGCACGCCGTGCCGGAACGCCGCCTCGCCCACCTCGGCGCAGCTGCTGCCGTACACCGACAGGCGGCTGCCGCTCTCCGCGACGATCTCCACCGACCGCCGGGCGGCACGGGCCTCCCGGCTCAGTACGTCGGCCAGCCGGGCCGCGTGAGGGGTGCGCACGGCGACTCGCGGCCGCAGCCGGGTCCGGGCGAACTCGGCCGCGTCCTGGTCGGCGACGAGCCGGCCCGACCCGATGCTGACGACACGGTCGGCGCTACGGGCGGCCTCCTTGGCGTCGTCGGTGGTGAAGAGCACCGCGCCACCGAGGGAGGCGTGGCCGCGCAGCAGGCCGTGCAGCCAGGCGCGTTCGCGTGGGGAAAGCCCGGCACCGGGCTCGTCGAGCAGCAAGGTGCACGGATCGGCCAGCAGGGCCGAGGCCAGTGCGACCCGGCGCTCCATGCCGAGCGACAGCGAGCCGAGCCGCTGGTCCCGCAGCCCCGCGAGGCCGACGACCTCCAGCGTCTCGTCGGCCCGAGAGGCGGGCACACCGGCTGCGGCACAGAGCATCCGCAGCTGGTTGCGGACGGTCCGCGCGGGGTTGCCGGGGACGTCGCCGAGGAGCACTCCGACCTCACGGCCGGGGTGCGGGATCCGGTGCAGCGCGCGGCCGCGGAAGTAGGTGACGCCGCGGCCCGGTTCGAGTTCGAGCATGAGCCGCAGTGCGGTGGTCTTGCCCGATCCCGGCTCGCCGAGCAGGGCGGTCACATGCCCCGGGCGGGCCTCGAAAGTGAGGTCGTCCACGAGGGGCGGGGCGTCGGGGCGGGGCTTGCTGGTGAGTCCGATGGCCTGGAGCATCGCTTCTCTCGCGGGGGTGAGACCGCTCAGCGGCAGGATGGGTACCGCAAGCAAGATAACGCGATATGTCCGATATTCAGCGCAACCGGTCCGATGGGATACCGATACGGCCGCCGCCGGGACCCGTACGGACGGCGGGTCCGGTCTCGCACCCACACCCGGACGCGCACCCGAACCCGGGCCCGGTCCTGGGATCGCCCACGGTGATCCCGCCCCTGCCGAGGGCGCCTCGTACGCCGCGGTGTCAGACTTCCGGACGCAGCATCGGCGGGTTGAGCAGGGTGGCGCCACCTGCCCGGAACAGCTGGGCCGGACGGCCGCCCTGACGGGTCGTCGTACCTCCGGCAGGCACCAGGAATCCGGGAGTGCCGGTGACCTTGCGGTGGAAGTTGCGCGGGTCGAGGGACACACCCCAGACCGCCTCGTAGACCCGGCGCAGCTCGCCCACGGTGAACTCCGGCGGGCAGAAGGCCGTGGCCAACGAGGAGTACTCGATCTTCGAGCGGGCCCGCTCCACACCGTCGGCGAGGATCCGGGCGTGGTCGAAGGCGAGCCCCGTGGAGTCCTCGTCGGTGCCGGACAGCACCTCGTCGACCGGAGCCCAGCGCGCGCTGTTGGCGTCGCCTCCGGCCCGGGGCGCAGGCAGGTCCGGAGCCAGCACGAGGTGCGCCACGCTGACGACGCGCATCCGCGGATCCCGCTTCGGATCGCCGTAGGTGGCCAGCTGCTCGAGGTGCGCCCCGTTGCCCGCGTCCGGCAGGGCGGGGTCGTGCGCGCAGAGGCCGGTCTCCTCGGCGAGCTCCCTGGCGGCGGCCCCCGCCAGGTCCTCGTCTCCGCGGACGAATCCTCCGGGCAGCGCCCAGCGGCCCTGGAACGGCTGCTCACCTCTCCGGACGACCAGCGCGCAGAGCGCGTGGCGCCGCACGGTGAGCACGACCAGGTCGACGGTGACGGCGAAGGGCGGATAGGCCGACGGGTCGTAGGGCGACATGCCGCGATCATAGTCGTCTGCCTGACGATAAACAGCGCTTTGGTGACCTTGAAGACAGTGCCCCGAAGGCGGGAGGCCTTGGCCTTCGGCCGGGCGGACGGTCCGGCCGGAACGGGTGAGCGTGCTCAGCCACCCAATTGGAGCGCATCGGCCGCCTCCTCCACCATGCCGAGGCCGAGCCGGCTGATCCGGACGGCGAAGGGCCCTCCCGCCACCCGAAGGCCCGAGAGCCTGAGTCCGCCCAGGGGGGCTCCGGGGAGCGGTGCGAGGGCGACCGTGCCCGCGGGGGCGTCCGGGCGGATTCCGGCGAGGGCGGTCAGCGCGTGGATCCCGGCCGCCGCGGCCACGGCGGCCGGGCGGCAGGCCGACGGGTGCGGCACGGGGGTGCTGGCAGTGGTGCGCTGTTCGGCCGCGAACATCTCCGGCAGCCGGTATCCGAAG
>NZ_JBSGZP010000924.1:0-2298 GCF_053611065.1 Streptomyces sp. NPDC054840 | reverse complement strand
TCCCGCCACTGCCCGCCCGTCCGGAACCGCCAGATCACGCCCTCGAACTGCTGCCGCAGCCGTTCCGGGTACGGGCCGTACTCGCCGATCGGCAGGTACGGCTCGATGAACTCCCACTCTGAATCCGTCAGTTGTACTCGAGTCACCCAAGAAGGTGTATCTGTCCAGGCCCCGTCACGCAGGCAAAACTCGCAGATTGATCACGACCCCATACGCTCCCTAGACGCCGAACCACGGAGAGGCGGGATGGCATAGCTGGTGAGTCGCCGACCGAGCGGTCACCGCGTCGGCACAGCTCGACGATCTCGGCCTTGAACTCCGACGTGAACGAACGGCGAGGGCGAGGCTTCTTCTTCCCCATGCTCTCCATGATGGACATCCTCCCGGGGACGAACCCCTGATCTCGAACGTCCGTCAAAGCGGATCAAGCCCACCTTCGCGATCGTCCTCCTGGTGCTCGTATGCGTCCGGCCGGCCTTCGACGTCGAACGGTCCCGGTCCTGGCGTACCTCTGATGAGCGCCGCCCCCGCGCCCCGCGTCCACCGTCTCAACCTGCACCGGCGGTACTTTGAGCTGGTGGCGGACGGCACCAAAACGATCGAAGTCCGGGTGAACCATCCCCACCTGGAGAACCTCGCGGCCGGCGACCGGATCGAGTTCCGCACGAAGGACACCGACGAGCGGTGCGAGGTCGAAGTGCTCCGCGTCACCGAGTACCCCACCTTCGAGGCCCTCCTGGGCGGCGAGGGCCCGGAGAACGTCAACCCCTCCGCCAGCCGCCAGCAGCAGCTCGAAAACATCCGCTGGGACGCCTTGCTGCCTCGGCAACTGCTCCCCGCGCACGCGGGGATGACGCCCGCGAACCGCGAGGCTTCTCTACCGAGGCCACGGCCCTTGCTGGTGGAGTTGGTGCTGCCATACCTGTGGGTGGCCGTTGCTGACGGCCGCGCACCGGCGAACATCTGCGTGGAAGCGTGGCAAGACTCGGGGACCCGGTCATAAGCGATTAGCCGGGGGAGACGTCCTGATCAGTTCAATCCACGGCTCCGTCCGACACGGCCGTCAGCAGAGCCCCGCTGGGGGATCGGGAACGGCCCTCGGCGCGTCCCGCAGGCCCGACCCGTCTCCGCGCCGGCAGGGAAGCACGCGGCGACCCGAGACGGGCTTCTACGCGATTTCTTCGATGACGATCCGGTCGTCGATCTGCTTGTACGCCCCCGCCTGGCGGGTCAGCACCGGCAGCCCGGAGCCCAGAGCGAGGTGCGCGGCGTGCGCGGTAGGCAAATCCGCGGCCCGTTCGCGGGCGAGCTGGGCGACGGCCCAGCATCCCGCTTCGTCGAGGGCCCGGAAGACGAAACACGGCGCCGACAGGGCATCCTGCAACATTTGTGCCACCTCCGTCTGGACGACGGAGGTGAGTCCCTCGGCGAAGGCGATTGCTGGCACATAGAGGGGCTGAACCTGCTGGACGGAGCGGAAAACGCGGGCAGCCATATACATGTCGCCGTGCGCGAGAGCCGCGATCGCAGTGTGGTCGAGGATGTAGCCGGTACTCACGCGGCGCTCTGCTCCCGGTCCGGGCCGGTGAAACCGTGCCGGCGGTCGGCCTCCTCGACAGCAGCCAGGGCCTTCTCCCACTCTCCAGGCTGCTCATTCCGCGCACGGTCGACGAACCACCTGAGCGCGCGATCGGCACGCTCGGCCTGATCGAGTTTGGCGGACACCGCGTCTTCGATCCACGCGGACACCGAGCCGGCAGGGCTCGCTTGCAGGACCTTCTCGATCGCCGCCACCTTGTCGGTGTCGATCGTGATCGTAAGCTTCTTCTTCGCCATACCAACACCATACCGATGTCATACCCGACTGTCAGGGCTTCGCTGCCGTTCCTGGCAGCGCCCCACCAGGCAGTCGATCACGCCAGGGCAGAGGCAAGCTCGCCGAGTCGATCGCATGTTGGGGTGCGGGCCCTCCTGGATGTCATGCCCATGTTCCCGGCGACCGGCCCACCCCGCATCGGCTGGGAGCACCTCTGGTGCACCGGGCTTTTGATCAAGCCGCCCTTCTCCCACTCCTTGAAGTAGCCGTAGACCGTGGTGTGGGGCGGGAAATCGTGTGGGAGGTAGCGCCAGGCGATACCGGTCCGAGCGACCTGGAGGACCGCGCTGACGACCTCGCGCAGGCTCGTCACCGGCTCCCGTCCCCCGGTGCGGGAGGCCCGCCACTTCAGGAGCATCGGCTCGATGAGCTCCCACTGCTCGTCCTTCAGGTCCGAGGGATAGCCACGTCGTTCAGTCACA
>NZ_JBSGZP010000923.1:0-2301 GCF_053611065.1 Streptomyces sp. NPDC054840 | reverse complement strand
CGACTCCGCCGATCGCTTCCTGCACGGCCTCGCGCACCTCGCCGTAGCCGCCCTGGCCTTCCCGCGCCCCGAGGACCTCGCCGACGACGGCTACATCGGCCGCATCACCGTCAACGGAGTCGACGCCTTCGTCCGGCAGACCTGCCGCCGCCTGGAGGAGCGCGCCGAGGAGCTCGGCGAGAACACCGACCCGGCCTCCGACGCCCCCGGCCTGGAGGCCGCCTGGCGCGTCTACGCCCGCCGCAGCGCGACCGGCGCCACCAAGGACGCCCGCCGCCTCGCGGGCTCCACCACCGGCATCGTCGGCAAGGCGGCCGCCTTCCTCACCGACTCCGGTTTCCTCCAGCGCACCGGGGACGAGGCCGGCGGCACCTACCGCACCACCCCCCGCTACCAGCTCCAGGTCCGGGACATGGCGGGCAGCGCGGCGATGGCCGAGCTCCTGGAGCTCGGCGTGGTCCCCGTCAGTGACGGCTCCGCCACCCTGCTGCCGCCGCCCGAGGGCGACGACCTGGAACTGGCGGCCGACGCCGGCCTCCCGTTCCACGCCTGAGCCCCCGGGCCGCGCGGCCCGCGCCCCGATCCCCGTACGTCCCGCCTCACCAAGACACCACGAGAGTCCGCCGCCATGTACGAGCTGTCCCGGATCCGCCTCTACTCCATCGGGCCCGCCGGTGCGCGCTACGCCGACACCGTGCTCGACCTGCGCGGAGTCGGCGAGCCGGTACCCCACCCGGCGCCGACCCAGGCGGAGTTCTTCGAGGACGAGCCCACCGGACCGCCGCGCCGGCCCGCGCCCGCCGGTGTGCTCTTCCTGGAGAACGGCGGCGGCAAGTCCGTCCTCCTCAAGCTGATCTTCTCGGTCATGCTCCCGGGACACCGCAACACCCTCGGCGGCGCCAGCTCCGGCGTCCTGCGCAAGTTCCTGCTCGCCGACGACTGCGGCCACGTCGCCCTGGAATGGCAGCACACCCAGACCGGCGAGTGCGTGGTCGTCGGCAAGGTCAGCGAATGGCGCGGCCGCCAGGTCTCCAGCGACCCGCGCAAGTTCGCCGAAGCCTGGTACTCCTTCCGCCCCGGCCCCGGCCTGAGCCTCGACAGCCTGCCCGTCGCCGAGGCCACCTCCGTGCGCCCGCCCGTCGAAGGCGCCTCCGGGGCCCAGGGCCGCCGCCGCACGATGAAGGGCTTCCGCGACTCCCTCACCGAGGCCGGCAAGGCGTACCCGCACCTGGAGGTGTACTTCGAGGAGATCCACGACCGCTGGAACGAGCACCTCACCGAACTCGGCCTCGACCCCGAACTCTTCCGCTACCAGCGCGAGATGAACGCCGACGAGGGCGAGGCGGCCGGCCTCTTCGCGGTCAAGAAGGACTCCGACTTCACCGACCTCCTGCTGCGCGCCGTCACCGACACCCGCGACACGGACGGCCTCGCCGACCTCGTCCACGGCTTCGGCAACAAGCTCGGCCGCCGTGCCGAGCTGATGGCCGAACGGGACTTCACCGCCGGTTCGGTGGACCTCCTCACCCGCATCGTCGAGGCCGCCGGAGCCCGCTCCCGCCTGCGCGACGTCCACGCGGGCGCGGAACGCCGTACGCGCACCCTCGCCCGGCGGCTGTCCGCCCGCGCCGCCGAGGAACGCGGCCGGGCCGCCGACCTCGCCCAGCAGGTCACCGGCGCCGCCCACCAGGTCACCGCCGCGGAATCCGCGCGCACCCGCAGCGCCGCCGTCTCCGCCGAACTCGCCTACCGGCACGCCTCGCTGGCCCTGACCGTCGCCGACAAGGCCGCCGCCGCCCAGCGCCGCGAACTCCTCGAAGCCCGCACCCTGCACGCCGCCTGGCAGGCCGCCGAGAACGTGCTGCGCCATCGGGCTGCCGCCGACCGCTCATCACGCGTCGCCGCCGCGATCCTGGAAGCCGAGCGGGACGCCGCCCCGGCCCTGGCCGCCCGCGCCACGGCGGCCGGCGAGCTCGTCCGGGCCCTGCACACCGCCGCCGAGCACGGCGAGCGGCTCGCCAACGAGGAGGAGGAGCGGTCCGCCGCCCTCCAGGCCACCGGCGAGGCCTCGCACCGCGACGCCACCGCCGCCGCCACGGCCGCCCAGCGGGCCCGAAGCGAGGCCGAGCACCTGCGCTCCCGGCTGGCCGAGGTCCAGCAGGAGACCGCCGAGGCCGTCCGCGCCAGTACGCCTGGTCCTCGACGGACGCGAGGGACTCCAGCTCGGCGGCGACCGAGTCGGCGAAGCGGACCTGCGGAATCTCGTACGGCTCCGGTTCCCGGCCGTCGCGGATCGCCCGG
>NZ_JBSGZP010000922.1:0-2303 GCF_053611065.1 Streptomyces sp. NPDC054840 | reverse complement strand
AGGTCTGCTTGCCGGTCGCCTCCGGGTCGCCCCAGATGCCGAGCAGGTCGTCGACGGCCTGGAAGGCGAGGCCCAGGTGGTAGCCGTACTCCTCCAGCTTGTCGGCGGTACGGTCGTCCGCGCCGCCGAGCACGGCGCCGATGGAGACCGCGCAGGCGAGCAGCGCACCGGTCTTGTTGCCCTCCATCTCCAGGCACTCCTCGACGCTGACGCGCTCGCGGTGCTCGTAGGAGATGTCCTGCGCCTGGCCGTCGATGAGCTTGCGGCTGGCGGTGGTCAGCCGGCGGGTCGCGCGGCCCGCCTCCACGGTGCCGAGCTCCAGCAGCACCTCGTTGGCGAGGGCGAACAGGGCGTCGCCGACCAGGATCGCGAGGGCCGGTCCGTGCACCTTCCACACCGTGTCGCGGTGGCGGCGCTGCTCGTCGCCGTCCATCAGGTCGTCGTGCAGCAGCGAGAAGTTGTGCACGAGCTCGACCGCGACGGCGCCGGGGATGCCGACCTCGGCCGCGGCGCCCGCGGCCTCGGCGGAGAGCAGCGCGAGCGCGGGACGCACGGCCTTGCCGCCGTCGCCGTCCGCGACGTTGCCCTGGGCGTCGATCCAGCCGAAGTGGTAGGCGGCGACGGTGTCCATGGGCGCCGCGAGCCGGTCGACGGCGGCGCGGAGCGCGGGGGTCGACAGCGTCCGGCCGCGGTCCAGGAGTGCGATCGTGTCCGCCTTCTCCACGCCCCCTCCGGCTGTGCCCACACTGGCATCCGTGTTCTCGACAGCCGGGTTCCCCGGGTTCACTGGCTCTCCTCTTGTTCCTGTACGTGCTGTGCTCGTGGTGCTGGTGGTGCCGCTGCTACTGATGGTGCTCGTCATGCCGCCTCCTGCAGAGGGTGTTCGCGGTGGCGGCCGAGCGCGGCGAGTGCGGCGTGGGCCGCGCTCAGTCCGCTCCGGACGGCGCTCTCCATGGTCGCGGGCCAGCCCGTGGCAGTCCACGCACCGGCGAGGTAGAGCCCCGGCGTGTCGGTGCGCGCCCCGGGGCGCAGCCGGCCGACGCCGGGGGTGGGGGCGAAGGTGGCCGTCCGCTCCCGGGTGACGAAGAAGTCCCGTACCTTGGCGTCGCGCGCGGCGGGCAGCAGCCGCTCCAGCTCGGGCAGGTACTTGGCGCGCAGGACCGAGACGGGCTCGTCGATGTCGTCCTGGGCGACGGACTGGGACAGGGCCAGGTACTGGCCGCCGTCCGCGAGTCCGGAGGAGTCGGTGCGGTCGAAGACCCACTGGACCGGGGAGCCGAGTGCCGCGAAGAAGGGCTGCTTGAGCACCTTGCGGTCGTAGACCACGTGGACGTTGAGGATGGGCGCGGTACCGATGTCGAGGAGCTTGTCAGGGTCGGGGAGGGCGCCGGGGGGCAGCAGGCCGTGCGCCTCGCGCTGCGGGACGGCGAGGACGACGGTGCCCGCCTCCAGGCACTCCTCCTCGGTGTCGATCCCCCACGCCCCCTCGGCCATGCGCGAGATGTCCGTGACCCGGGCGCGCAGCTCGGTCCGTACGCCGGCCGCGTCGAGGGCCTTGCGTGCGAGGGTGTCGTGCAGTTCGCCCAGGGGTACCCGGGCCCAGCCGATGTCGGCGGCGCCCTTCTCGGAGAGCAGGCCGGTCTTGAAGACCATGGCGGCCAGGCCCAGCGAGGACTGTTCGGCGGTGGCGTTCAGGGTAGCGACGCCGACCAGGTCCCACAGGGCCTCGATCGTGCGGGCGGACTGCCCGTAGCGGCCGAGCCAGGTCGCGAAGTCCAGGCCGTCCAGCGCCGGGTCGGTGGGGTCCAGGCGGCGCAGCGCGAGAGCGGCGCGGCCGACGCTCAGGCGCTCGGCGAGGGAGAGGTGCGGGTAGCGGGCGAGCGATCCGGCCAGGTGCAGGGGCACGGGCAGGGCGCTGCGGCGCAGCCGGCCCAGGCGTGGACCGCCGGGGTGGGCGACGTCCAGGACGGGTACGTCGAGCCGGTCCTGCAGGGGCGCGAGGGCGGCGCCGTCGACGCGGTCGAGGAACCACCGGTAGGCGGTGCAGCACCGCAGGTAGACGTGCTGGCCGTTGTCGACGTCGAGGTCGCCGCGCTTGAAGGAGAACGCCAGCCCGCCGAGCCGGGGGCGGCTCTCCAGCAGGGTGACGCGGAGCCCGGCGTCGGCGAGTTCGAGGGCGGTGGTGACCCCGGCGAGTCCGCCACCCACGACGACGGCGTGCTGTTCGAAGCCGGTCATGCGCTCTCCCCCGTGGTGCGGTGGCCCTCCGGGCCGGCCGGACGGTCCTGAACGGGCGCCGCGGC
>NZ_JBSGZP010000921.1:0-2305 GCF_053611065.1 Streptomyces sp. NPDC054840 | reverse complement strand
TCCCATGACCATGGGGCGAGATCCGCCGATAGGCTCATCGGCGCACCAAAAGAGCACGAACGCACAGCGATGGGGGCAGCGGTGGCGGACGACGGATTCGACTTCAGGCCCGGAGCGCAGGTTCCGCTGCAGGGGGGCGGGGGGCAGACGGCGGCGACCAACGCCCTCGCCTCGGCCGCCTACCGGGACGGCGGCAAGGACAGCAAGCTGGAGAAGATACTCACCGCCAACAGCGAGAACCACCCCGCGACGGTCAAGCCCCCGAAGATCTCCCTCTTCGAGCCCAGCCTCGGCGAGGCCTTCTGTCGCGCCGTGGAGGCCCGCACGCTCGGGGCCGGCCGCAAGCCACTGATCCAGTCCTTCGGCGCGGATCCGCAGACGGTCGTGGAGCACTGCCTGGCCGCCTCGCACATCCGCAAGGAGCGAGACCGCCGGCTCCGGCTGATCACGCTGGTCTGCGGTGTGCTGTTCCTGCCCGGGCTGCTGATGTGGCTGGGCCTGTTCCAGCTGCGCAAGAGCCTCGCCTCCAAGGAGGGCAGGAGCTCGTGGCTGGGCACCGTGCTCCTCGTCGGCGTCGCCCTCGTGGTGGCAGTCCTGATGTTCAAACTGCCGCTGACCGGCTTCCTCGGGCTGTACGTCCGCGCCATGATCATCGCCCCGGCCCTGGGCTGGCTGCTCGCCCGCCGCACCTGCGAGGCCACCGCCAGGGACCTGCGCTCGCGGTGGGACGGGCTGCTGTCGGGCGGTGGGGTCGGCGCCAAGATCCCGGAGGCCGTGCCCGGCAACCCCGACGAGAAGGCGCGCGAGGACCTGCGCCACCAGCTCGCCAAGCTGACCGCGGAGGACCGGAGCAACCAGGTCTTCTACGCGGGCCCCAAGGGCATCCTCGGCATGGGCACCCGGTGGGGCAGCTGGCAGATGGCCGAGGAGCTGGTCCCCAAGAGCGAGGGCATGGAGATCCATCCCTTCCGCAGCTGGGACGTCATACGCGGGATCGACGCCCAGCTCCGCAAGCTGGAGCGGGGCCCCTTGCACACCGGCGGCTTCCCGCCCGCCGCGATCCAGCACTGGATCGTCACCCCGATCGGCGAGGGCGCCGCCGAGGTGGCCCGCCCCACCGGCGAGAACGTGGACGCCTTCCTCATCAAGCCGCACGAGATCACCCGGATCTGCAACGAGCAGCAGTTCAGCGCCGGCAACCGGCACTACCTTGGCATCCAGTACCCGCTCTGGGACGGCCAGCTGGTCATCAACATGCTGGTCACGGTCACCGTGCTGTACAAGACGCTGCGCGTGGACGTCACCGCGCACGCCCTGGGCCCCGTACACGGGCTGTTCACGACCAAGTCCGCGGCCCCGGTGGTGGAGGTGCCCAAGAGCATCCGCTTCTGGGAGACCGTGGAGCGCCCGCTGCCGCTGGTGGACGCGCAGGAGGTGGTGCGCCTCGCCGTGCGGGCCCCGCTGACCTGGTACCCGCCGCTCCTGGACTTCTTCGGCGGCAAGCTGGTCCTGCCCGAACCGTTCGGCCTGCGGCACGTCTGGGCGAGCTCGATGTGGCGGCACCGGTTCATGGCGGACGACGCCCTGCGCACGGTGGCCCCCGTCCTGCGGTCGATCCACGCGGCGACCTTCAAGGTGCTGGAGGAGAACGGCGTCGACACCGACCGCTTCACGAACCGCTCCTCGATCATGAGCGGGCTCATCCAGGAGCCGGCTCCGCGCAAGGCCGACGTCTACGACGCGTAGGTAGGCTGGAGGGGCGGCCGAGGAGGGACCATGACCGAGCGCAAGCCACCGGGGGTCAGCTTCGAGTCCTTCGTGGACCGGCAGATCCGGCAGGCCACCGAACGAGGTGACTTCAGGAGTCTGCCCGGCTACGGCAAGCCGCTGGCCTCGCTGGACGCGCCCTACGACGAGCAGTGGTGGATCAAGGACAAGCTGCACCGCGAGGGCTTCGCCGTCCTGCCCCCGGCGCTCGCGCTGCGCAAGGAGGCCGAGGACGTCAGGGAGCAGGTCCGGGCGGCCCGCTCGGAACGCCGGGTACGGGACGTCCTCACGGAGATCAACGAGAAGATCGCCGCGGCCCTGCGCATGCCCCCGCCGGGCCCACCCCTGGGCCTGACGGAGTTCGACGTCGAAGCCGAGGTGAATACCTGGCGCCGGGACCGCCCGGACCGGGCCTGACCGGCGCCGCTCCGACGAGACGGCCTAGGCCGTCTCTTCCGGATCTTGTCGGGTGAGCCCGGGTCGTCCGGTGCGGTGGCTCGCAAGGCGGAGGGGCTCGCGTGTACCGGTCGTACTCGTG
>NZ_JBSGZP010000920.1:0-2316 GCF_053611065.1 Streptomyces sp. NPDC054840 | reverse complement strand
CTACCGGCCGCTGTCCGCGAGCATCGACGGCGGCGCCTCGCGCTGGTGCGGGACCGGCGGGTGCGGTGACGGCGCCCCCTGGACCTCGTCCCGGTGGAGCGCGACCGTCCGTGTCGGAGCGGGGATCGAGATGCCCTCCGCCCGGAACCGCTCGTGCAGGCGCTTGATGAACTCGTGCTTGATCCGGTACTGGTCACTGAACTCGCCGACGCCCAGGATGACCGTGAAGTTGATCCGGGAGTCCGCGAACGTGTGGAAGCGGACGGCCCCCTCGTGCGCGCGGTCCGCGCCGTCCACGTCCGCCATCACCTTGCCGACCACGTCGAGGGTCACCCGCTCGACGTGCTCCAGATCGCTCTCGTAGCCCACACCCACCTGGACCAGGATCGAGAATTGGGCCTCCGGCTGGGTGAAGTTGGTCATGTTGGTCCGTGCGAGACGCCCGTTGGGGATGATGACCAGGTTGTTCGACAGGTTACGGACCACGGTGTTGCGCCAGTTGATGTCGACGACGTAGCCCTCCTCGCCGCTCGTGAGGCGGATGTAGTCACCCGGCTGCACGGTTTTCGAGGCGAGGATGTGCACGCCGGCGAAGAGGTTGGCGAGGGTGTCCTGAAGGGCCAGGGCCACCGCCAGACCACCCACACCGAGGGCGGTGACCAGCGGCGCGATGGACACCCCGAGGGTCTCCAGGGCGACGAGGACGCCCATCACGAGGACCACGATCCGCGTGATGTTGACGAAGATGGTCGCCGACCCGGCCACCCCGGTGCGCGCCCCCGCGACGGACTGGACGAGGCCCGCGACGACCCGCGCCGCGCTCAGCGTGGCGATGAGGATGAGCAGCGCGGTCAACGACTGGTTGACGAACCCCGAGACGCGCGCGGTGAGCGGCAGGGTGGTGCCGGCCACGGCCGCGCCGGCGATCAGGGCCGCCCCGGGCGCGATGGTGCGCAGCGCGTCGACGATGACGTCGTCCCCCTGCCACCGGGTCCGCGCGGCGTGCCGGCCCAGCCACCGCAGGAGGGCGCGCAGCAACAGCCCGGCCGCGGCGCCCGCCGCCAGCGCGATCCCGGCGACCAGCCAGTCGTGCACGACGAGATCCCTGGTCAACGGACCCCCTCCGGTGCGCCGCGCCGGCCCGGGTCAGTGGCGACGGGCGTCGCCGGGCGTCGTATGGGGTGTGGGTGTGTCGTCACCTTGTCACCTGTCAGTTCGTCGTGCCTGAAGCCGCGTTCGGGCGTGTGTACGCATCCGGAACGGGCTGCCATCCTGCCCCATGGCAGCAGGACGCACCGCAGGCGGGGCTGCCGCTACCGCCGCACGGCGGCGTGTTCGAGCACCGCGCGGACCTCCGCGGTGATCGCGCTCTCATTGCGTTCGAATTCGGGGCCGGTCAGTTGCTGGGTGTCGGCCGGCAGGCCGGTGAGCACCGGGGTGTGGAGATGGCCCCCGGGCACCCGCGGGGCGAGTTCGGCGCGCAGCCGGTTGGAGCGGTAGGCCACCTCGTTGGACAGGTAGCCGCCCCCGCCGCCCGCCACGGCCCGCGAGCCCGGCGTCGGGCCGTCGGTCCGGTCGACGGGGGCCGTGCCGCCCGCCGGGATCTCGGTCACGTCGCTGTTGAGGAGGACCGGGTACGGGCTCTGCACGGCGGCGGTGACCGCGTCGGCGGGGAGCGTGGTGCGGATGAACTCCGGTCCCGGGCCCAGGCCGGGGGCGGTCACCGGGTGCTCGCGGGTGCCGCCCGAGAGGGCGCGCACGTTGTCGGGGTAGGGATCGGCGGACCGCGCCCGTCCCGCCCAGTCCTCCAGCGTGAAGATGCCGGGGTAGCCCTGGCTGACGGTGGTGATGACGTCGGCCGAGGCGGGGCCGCCGGCCATGCGCGGGGCGAACGCCCGCTCCACCATGCCGGCGTCGAAGTCGGCGTACCGCACGGGGAGGACGACGGCGCGGATCTCGGCGGGGCTGCCGTCGGCGAGGGTCACGCGCCGTCCGTTGAGCTGGAGGGCGGCCGATCCCGACGGGTTGGCGCGGCGTATCTCGGCATCGAGCCCGAAGGGGTCGAACCCGCTGATGAAGACGCGTCGTACGCCCGGCACGGTCCGGAAGGCGTTGTTCGTCAGGCCCCGGGAGGCGTCCTCGAAGCGGGCGCGGAGCGCGGGCCGGTCGGCGGTGAACTCCGGCTGCCAGCGGTCGAGCGCGGCGGTCATGCCGAGCCGCGCCCAGTAGAGCGGCCGGTCGTCCCCGGGGGCGAGGTCGCCGCCGGGCCGCTGCTGCTGGGCCCGCCGCACGGAGGCCTGCCACAGGGCCTCGCCC
>NZ_JBSGZP010000919.1:0-2316 GCF_053611065.1 Streptomyces sp. NPDC054840 | reverse complement strand
GGCCGCGCACGCGGCGAAGGGCCGCCCCGGGATCATCCGTCCCCGGGGCGGCCCTTCGTGTGTCTAGGGCGCGTGCGAGCGGCGGATCGAGAAGGCCACGAAGCCCGCCCCGACGCCGAGGAAGAGGGTGCCGCCCAGGAGGTACGGGGTCGTGTCCACGGATCCGGTGTCGGCGAGCAGGGACTGCGGGTGCGAGGCCGGCCCGGCGGTCGTACCCGTGACCGTTCCGGGGGCCTCGGAGACGGAGTCGGCGGAGCCGGTCACGTCGGTGGCCGCCCCGGCCGCGTCGGCGCCCGCGGGCACACCGGAGCGGGTCTCCTCGGCACCGGCCGAGGTGGCGCCCGCCGAGGGTACGAACCACAGGGCGGCGAGGAGGGTGGTCGCTCCGAGAGCGGTGAGCAGCGGTCGGCGTGCGGACACGGTGCGATCCCCCTTGTGGCAGCAGCGAATTGGCCGTGTGCGGTGATGCTACGGAAAGGGGCGGGTCGTGGGAAAGTCGGGGCTTCCGCGGGCTTACGCTCCGTCGTATGAACTCTTCTGAGACATCACGTTACGTACGACTTCGGGTGGATCTGGTACTGGAGGTGCCGGATGTCGCGGCACTCACAGGAGCCGCGCTCGCGCACATCAAGGCCGACGAGTTCATGCCGGACGAGGAGCGCGGCCACGCCGAGTCCGCCGTCCGCGAGGACGAGTCGGAGGCCCTCGCCTACCTCGTCGACCCCACTGACCTGGTCGCGGACATCCCCGGCGTGGAGCTCGCGCAGGCCTCCTGGAGCAGCGAGCCCGTCGAATACGACCCCGAGTCCATGGAGTGGGACCTGGACGAGGAAGATGGGGACTTCGACGAGGAACCCGACAACGCCTGACCGTGTGGTGGACCACATCCCAACGGAATGTGGAACCGGCCGGCGCCGTTAACGCGTTGTCAGGACCAGGCAGGGGGTGTGCCCCCTGCCCGGCCAACCCCGGGGACGGCCAGCCTCCGGGGTATCCGGCAACGATGGAGTGGCGTGTGAGGACGGACAGTATGCGGCGGAGAAGGTCCCTGGTGGCCATATCCGCGGTGCTCGGTGGGGTACTGATGCTCACGGCGTGCGGCGGCGGAGACGACGCGAAGCCCAAGGGCTCCGAGGCCGGCAAGGCCCAGGCGGACGCCGACGCGGCAGCCGCCAAGGACACCTCCAAGGCCAAAATAACCATCACGCCGAAGGACGGGGCCACGAACGTCGGCCTCAACGACGCGGCCAACGTCGCCGTCGCCGACGGCACCCTCACCCTGGTCGAGCTGAAGACCAGCGAGGGCACGGCCGTGGCCGGCAAGATCGCCGCCGACGGCAAGAGCTGGAAGCCCGACGCCGCGCTGAAGCGCTCCACGAAGTACGCCCTGGCGGCGACCGCCAAGGACGCTGACGGCCGCGAGGCGCACGAGAACGCCTCCTTCACCACCGTCTCCCCGGAGAACAGCTTCGTCGGCTCGTTCATCCCGGACGACGGCCAGACGGTCGGCGTGGGCATGCCGGTCTCGATCACCTTCAACAAGCCGATCCAGGACAAGAAGGCCGTCCAGGCGGCGATCTCGGTCACCTCCACCAGCGGCCAGGAAGTCGTCGGCCACTGGTTCGGCGCGCAGCGCCTGGACTTCCGCCCGGAGAAGTACTGGCAGGCGAACTCCACCGTCACGATGAAGCTGGCGCTGGAGGGCGTCCAGGGCGCCCCCGGCGTCCAGGGCGTGCAGAACAAGACCGTCACCTTCAAGATCGGCCGCAGCCAGACCTCCCAGGTCGACGTGAAGACCAAGACGATGACGGTCACCCGGGACGGCGCGGTCCTCAAGACCATCCCGATCTCGGCGGGCTCCCCGCAGAACCCCACCTACAACGGCCAGATGGTGATCTCCGAGAAGTTCAAGGAGACCCGGATGGACGGCTCCACCGTCGGCTTCAAGGACAGTGAGGGCAAGGGCGAGTACGACATCAAGGACGTCCCGCACGCCATGCGGCTGTCCCAGTCCGGCACCTTCATCCACGGCAACTACTGGGGAGCCGACTCGGTCTTCGGCAGTGCCAACACCAGCCACGGCTGTGTCGGCCTGAACGACGCCAAGGGCGCGGGCGACCCGAACCAGCCCGCCGCGTGGTTCTTCGACAACTCGCTCATCGGCGACGTGGTCGAGGTGATCAACTCCCCGGACAAGGTCATCAAGCCCGAGAACGGCCTCAACGGCTGGAACATGGGCTGGGCGGAGTGGAAGGCCGGCTCGGCCGCCTGACATCCCGCACCGCGCACGCCGGACGGCGGGGATCCCTCATGGGG
>NZ_JBSGZP010000918.1:0-2322 GCF_053611065.1 Streptomyces sp. NPDC054840 | reverse complement strand
GCCGTGGGGGGTGTTGCCGGGTCCGGGCCGGCCGGCGACCGTTTCGGGGGGGTCGTGGGCCAGGGGGGGTATCTTAGGCCCCGGGGGCAGGGGCAAATCCTTTGAATAATGCAAACGGCCGTGCCACCCCCGGGGGGCGGCACGGCCGGGAGGGGGATCAGCCCTGCGGGTGGTGGGCCGGGATAGGGGGGAGCTCACCGGTGGTCTCGTAGGCGGAGAGCATCTCGATGCGGCGGGTGTGGCGCTCCTCGTCGGAGTACGGGGTCGCCAGGAAGGCCTCGATGAAGCTGACGGCCTCGTCCTGCGTGTGCATCCGGCCGCCGACGGAAATGACGTTGGCGTTGTTGTGCTCACGGCCGAGCTGGGCGGTCTGGACGCTCCAGGCCAGGATGGCGCGGACGCCCTTGACCTTGTTCGCGGCGATCTGCTCGCCGTTGCCGGAGCCGCCGATCACGATGCCGAGGCTGTCGGCGTCCGCAGCGGTCTTCTCCGCGGCGCGGAGGCAGAACGGCGGGTAGTCGTCCACCGCGTCGTAGATGTGGGGCCCACAGTCGACGGGCTCGTGGCCGTTGTTCTTGAGCCAGTCCACCAGGTGGTTCTTGAGCTCAAAGCCGGCATGGTCGGATCCGAGGTACACGCGCATGGGACGAGTGTGGCACGGGGAGGCCCGACAGCCCGCAGTGGGTGTCGCGTAAGTCACTTCTAAAGCTCAAGTAAACCCAAAGAACGCAGATGGGACAGGGCGGACCGGGACCCTGGATGTTCGTCCGAAGGCGAACGATCCGGATTGAGGTCTTCCGTCCTGCGTTCATCTCAGGTTTGAATGCCGGGGCTCGCAATCCGAGAACCTAAGGATCCGTCCATGAGCTCCACGACGACCCTTCAGAAAGAAGGCGGCCCCACCGGCAACCCCGGTGACGGCCAGCCCTCCGACGGTCTGAAGGCCGGTCTCAAGAACCGCCACCTGTCCATGATCGCCATTGGCGGCGTCATCGGCGCCGGCCTCTTCGTCGGTTCCGGTGGCGGCATCGCCAAGGCCGGGCCCGCCATCCTGATCTCCTACGCGCTGGTCGGCGCGATGGTCGTCTTCGTGATGCGGATGCTCGGCGAGATGGCCGCCGCCAGCCCGAACTCGGGCTCCTTCTCGGCCTACGCCGACCGCGCGCTCGGCCGCTGGGCGGGCTTCTCCATCGGCTGGCTCTACTGGTTCTTCTGGGTCGTCGTGCTCGCCGTGGAGGCCACCGCCGGTGCCGCCATCCTGGAGGGCTGGATCCCGGCCGTCCCGCAGTGGGCCTGGGCGCTCATCGTGATGGCGGTGCTGACCGCCACCAACCTCGGCTCGGTCGCCTCCTACGGTGAGTTCGAGTTCTGGTTCGCGGGCATCAAGGTCGTCGCCATCGGCGCGTTCGTCATCGTCGGCATGCTGGCCGTCTTCGGCGTGCTGCCGGGCTCGGACAACCCGGGCGCGGGCTTCGCGCACCTCACCGACGCCGGCGGGTTCTTCCCCAACGGCTACGGCGCCGTCCTCACCGGTGTGCTGATGGTCGTCTTCTCCTTCATGGGCAGCGAGATCGTCACCCTGGCGGCCGGCGAGTCGGAGGACCCCCGCAAGGCGGTCACCCGGGCGACCAACTCCGTCATCTGGCGGATCGGTGTCTTCTACCTCGGCTCGATCTTCATCGTGCTGACCCTGCTCCCGTGGAACGACAAGTCGATCACCGAGAAGGGCTCGTACGTCGCCGCCCTGGACTCGATCGGCATCGCGAACGCCGGCACCATCATGGAGGTCATCGTCCTGACCGCCGTGCTGTCCTGCCTGAACTCGGGCCTCTACACCGCCTCCCGCATGGCCTTCTCGCTCGGTGAGCGCGGTGACGCCCCCAAGGCGTTCGCCAAGGTCAACTCCCGCGGTGTGCCGGTTGCCGCGATCCTGGGCTCCACGGTCTTCGGCTTCGTCGCCGTCTACTTCAACTATGCGTTCAAGGACACGGTCTTCGACTTCCTCCTGAACTCGTCCGGTGCCATCGCGCTCTTCGTCTGGCTGGTGATCTGCTTCACCCAGCTGCGGATGCGCGGGATCCTGGTCCGCGAGGCCCCGGAGAAGCTGACGGTGAAGATGTGGCTCTTCCCGTGGCTGACCTGGGCCACCGCCGCCCTGATCACGTTCGTGATCGGCTACATGTTCGTGGACGACGCGAACCGTGAGGTCGTCACCCTGTCCACCCTGGTCGCCGGCGTGGTCGTGCTGGTCGGTGTGGTGCTGGACCTCCGCCGCAAGAAGGCCCTGCAGGGCTGATCGCACGTGCACGTACGCCGGAGCCC
>NZ_JBSGZP010000917.1:0-2322 GCF_053611065.1 Streptomyces sp. NPDC054840 | reverse complement strand
GCCTTGAGGAGGAGGGGCAGGTCGCCGGGGGTGGCGGAGGCCGGGTCGACGGGGTCGAGGAGCGGCACGCCGGCGGCGCGCATCAGTTCCTTGGCCCGGGTCTTGGAGGCCATGGCCTCGATGGCGTCGGGGGGCGGGCCGATCCATGTCAGCCCCGCGGCCAGGACGTCGCGGGCGAAGTCGGCGTTCTCGGAGAGGAAGCCATAGCCGGGGTGCACGGCGTCGGCGCCGGCGGCGAGGGCGGCCTTGATGATCAGGTCGCCGCGCAGGTAGGTGTCGGCGGGGGCGGCGCCGGGCAGGCGTACGGCAGCGTCGGCGTCGCGGACGTGCAGGGCGTCGGCGTCCGGGTCGGAGTGGACGGCGACGGTGGCCAGACCCAGGGCGCGGGCGGTACGGAAGATCCGGACGGCGATCTCACCGCGGTTGGCGACGAGGAGGGAGGTCAGGTTCGTCATGTGCGGGCTCACATCCGGAAGACGCCGAAGCCGCCACGGGCGCCCTCGACGGGGGCGTTGTGGACGGCCGACAGGCACAGGCCGAGGACGGTACGGGTGTCGCGCGGGTCGATGACCCCGTCGTCGTACAGCCGCCCGGACAGGAACATCGGCAGGGACTCGGACTCGATCTGCGCCTCGACGAAGGCGCGCATCCCGGCGTCGGCCTCCTCGTCGTACGGGAGTCCCTTGGCGGCGGCGGACTGGCGGGACACGATGGAGAGCACTCCGGCCAGCTGCTGGGGGCCCATGACGGCTGACTTGGCGCTGGGCCAGGCGAAGAGGAAGCGGGGCTCGTAGGCGCGGCCGCACATGCCGTAGTGGCCGGCGCCGTAGCTCGCGCCGATGAGGACGGAGAGGTGGGGGACGCGGGAGTTGGAGACCGCGTTGATCATCATCGATCCGTGCTTGATGATGCCGCCCTGCTCGTACTCCTTGCCGACCATGTAGCCGGTGGTGTTGTGGAGGAAGAGGAGGGGGATGTCGCGCTGGTTGGCGAGCTGGATGAACTGGGCGGCCTTCTGGGACTCGGCGCTGAACAGCACGCCCTGCGCGTTGGCGAGGATGCCGACCGGGTAGCCGTGCAGGGTGGCCCAGCCGGTGACGAGGCTCTGGCCGTAGAGGGGCTTGAACTCGTCGAAGTCGGAGGCGTCGACGATCCGGGCGATGACCTCGCGCGGATCGAAGGGGGTCTTGAGGTCGGGCGGGACGATACCGAGGAGTTCCTCGGGGTCGTGGAGGGGTTCCTCGGCCTTCGGCGGGTCCTGGTGCGGCTTGCGGTGGTTCAGGCGGGCCACGACGCGGCGGGCCTGGCGGATCGCGTCGTACTCGTCGAGGGCGTAGTGGTCGGCGAGTCCCGAGGTGCGGGCGTGCATGTCGGCGCCGCCGAGGGACTCGTCGTCGCTCTCCTCGCCGGTGGCCATCTTGACCAGGGGCGGACCGCCGAGGAACACCTTGGAACGATCTTTGATCATGATGGTGTGGTCGGACATTCCGGGGATGTACGCGCCTCCGGCGGTGGAGTTGCCGAAGACGACGGCGACGGTCGGGATGCCGTCGGCCGAGAGCCGGGTGAGGTCGCGGAATATCGCGCCGCCCGGGATGAAGATCTCCTTCTGGGAGGGCAGATCGGCGCCGCCGGACTCCACGAGGCTGATGCAGGGGAGGCGGTTCTGCCGGGCGATCTCGTTGGCGCGCAGCGCCTTCTTCAGCGTCCACGGGTTGGAGGCGCCGCCGCGGACGGTGGGGTCGTTGGCGGTGATCAGGCACTCGACGCCCTCGACGGTGCCGATGCCGGTGACCATGGAGGCGCCGACGGGGTGGTCGCTGCCCCAGGCGGCGAGCGGGGACAGTTCCAGGAACGGGGTGTCCGGGTCGAGGAGCAGCTCGACGCGCTCGCGTGCCAGGAGCTTGCCGCGGGCCCGGTGTCGGGCGGTGTACTTCTCGCCGCCGCCCTGCAGGGCCTTGGCGTGCTCGGCGTCGAGGGCGGCGAGGCGCTCCAGGGCGGCGGTACGGGCCTGCGCGTGATCGGGGGCGTTCGGGTCGACGGTGGTGCCGAGGCGGGTCATGGGGTGGCCTCCGGGGCCGGGAGGAGAGCGACGGGAATGTCGATGTGGCGGGCGCGGAGCCATTCGCCGAGGGCCTTGGCCTGGGGGTCGAAGCGGTGGCCGGAGGCGACGCCGTCGCCGAGGATGCCGGTGACGGTGAAGTTGAGGGCGCGGAGGTTCGGCAGTTCGTGCCGCTGCACGGCGAGGCCGCGGGTCTCGGGGAGCAGGGCCTGGAACCGGTCCACGGTCAGGGTGGCGCGGAGCCAGTCCCAGGCCGGGGC
>NZ_JBSGZP010000916.1:0-2332 GCF_053611065.1 Streptomyces sp. NPDC054840 | reverse complement strand
GGACAGGGCCTCGACGAGCTCGCCGAGCTCTACGTGCACCACCGCCACCGGCTTGCCGGGGTGCTCGGCAACCGCTGCGCGGAGCGCACCGGCCAGATCGTCCGTCGGCGCGTCCTCGCTCACCCACGGGATGGCCGTGACCACCACGGCGTCGCAGTCGTCCGAGCGGAGCGCGTCGGTCAGGGCGGCGCGGAAGTCCGCCGGGGCGGCCGCCGTCGTCAGGTCCAGCGGCGGCAGGGGGCGCAGGCCCTGGGTGAGGCAGGCGTCGTAGGTGAGGATGCCGAGGGATTCGGAGTTGCCGAGGATCGCGATGCGCGGCCCGGCGGGCAGCGGCTGCGCCGCCAGCAGGAGGCCGACGTCCACGAGCTCGGTGACCGTGTCGACGCGGATGACGCCTGCCTGGCGCAGCAGGGCGGAGACGGTGGCCTCCGGCAGCCGGGTGTCGGGGACGACGTGCCCGGCCGGGCTGTGCCGGCCGCCCTTGGCGACGACCACCGGCTTGACGGCCGCCGTGCGGCGGGCGAGGCGGGTGAACTTCCTCGGGTTGCCGAGGGTTTCGAGGTAGAGCAGGGCGACGTCGGTCGCCTCGTCGTCGTACCAGTACTGGAGGATGTCGTTTCCGGACACGTCGGCGCGGTTGCCCGCGGAGACGAAGGAGGACAGGCCCTCGCCGCGCCGGAGGAGTGCGGAGAGCAGGGCGATGCCGATCGCCCCGGACTGGGTGAACAGGCCGATCCGGCCGCGCGTCGGCATCGGTGCGGGGGTGAGGGAGGCGTTGAGTTCCACCTCGGGCGCGGTGTTGATCAACCCGTAGGCGTTCGGCCCGATCAGCCGCATCCCGTAGGAGCGCACCTGCCGCACCAGTTCGCGCTGGCGGGCGAGTCCGGCCGGGCCGCTCTCCCCGTATCCGGCGGACAGGACGACGAGCCCCTGCACCCCGTGCTCGCCGCAGGCCGCGACCGCGTCGGGGACCCGGTCGGCCGGGACCGCGATCACCGCGAGGTCGACCGGGGCGCCGACGGCCTCGATGGTGGGGTAGGCCCGCACCCCGTCGAGCAGGTCGCGGGTGACGGCCTCGTTGACCGCGTAGAGGTGGCCGTGGAAGCCGCTGTCGCGCAGGTTGCGCAGTGCGGCGGCGCCCACGCCCCCGCCGGAGCGGCTGACTCCGACGACGGCCACCGAGCCGGGGGCCAGCAGCCGCTGCACCGAGCGGGCCTCGGCGCGCTGTTCGCGGGCGCGCTGCACGGCGAGGGACTCGGCGGTGGGTTCGAGGTCGAGGGTGAGGCGGACGGAGCCGTCCTCGAAGCTGCGCTTCTGCTGGTAGCCGGCGTCCGTGAAGACTTTGATCATCTTGGTGTTGGCGGGCAGCACCTCGGCGGCGAAGCGTCGGATGCCGCGCTCGCGGGCCACCGCGCCGATGTGTTCCAGGAGGGTGGAGGCGACCCCGCGCCGCTGGTGGGCGTCCTGGACGAGGAAGGCGACCTCGGCCTCGTCGGCGGGTCCCGAGGCGGGCCGGCCGTCGCCGTCGATGCGGTCGTAGCGGACGGTGCCGATGAACTCCCCGCCGATGGTCGCGGCGAGGCCGACGCGGTCCACGTAGTCGTGGTGCGTGAAGCGGTGCACGTCGCGGTCGGAGAGCCGGGGGTAGGGGGCGAAGAAGCGGTAGTACTTCGACTCGTCCGAGACCTGCTCGTAGAAGCTGACGAGCCGGCCCGCGTCCTCGGTGGTGATGGGCCTGATCCGGGCGGTGCCACCGTCACGGAGGACGACATCGGCTTCCCAGTGGGCCGGGTACGAGGGGTCCGACTCGATGGTCATGGGCCTACCTTACGGCCGGATCAGGCGGTGCAGGCCTCGCGCGGCGGATCGGGCGGGACGGGACGGATCAGGGCAAGCTGGGGAACGTCGAGCGGCGGAGAATTCAGGCCGGAGGTAGGTCCGAGCATTCCGGACGCCGTGAGAGACTGGTCTAGACAACCGTAAGAACCTGAAGGGCATCACCATGGCAGAGCGCCGCGTCAACGTCGGGTGGGCCGAGGGCCTGCACGCTCGTCCCGCCTCGATCTTCGTCCGTGCGACGACCGCTTCCGGCGTCCCGGTGACCATCGCGAAGTCCGGCGGCGACCCCGTCAACGCCGCCTCCATGCTGGCGGTCCTGGGTCTGGGTGCCCAGGGCGGCGAGGAGATCGTCCTCGCCTCCGAGGCCGAGGGTGCGGATGCCGCGCTCGACCGCCTCGCGAAGCTGGTCGCCGAGGGCCTCGAGGAGCTTCCCGAGACCGTCTGACCCTTCGGGTTCGACCTCACGCGCGAAGCCGCGGCCCCCGATCCGGGG
>NZ_JBSGZP010000915.1:0-2339 GCF_053611065.1 Streptomyces sp. NPDC054840 | reverse complement strand
GCCGCGTGGCGTGCGTAACGCGCCCAAGAACGCGCCGACCGGCAGGTACAGCGGCCGGCCTGCCCGACCAGCCCCGCGTCCCGCGAGGCGGCGACAGGTCACGGGCCGGACGTCCGAGGCGAACCGCGCGGTGACGGGACTGCCCGGTACCTCCGCTGCCAGGGTTCGAGCACCTCGGCCAGAGCGGCCTCCTTGCCGGTCAAAGCCTTCGACTGGGCAGGTGCTCGACGTTGCGCTGGAAGTACCGGTGGGTGCGCTCGCGCTCCGTCGGCGCGGGCAGGGCCGCGATGCGTGCGCACGGGGGTTGGGGTGTTCCGCGACACTGCTTGATCGTGCCTCCCTGCCCACTGCGCCAACGGCCTCGGCGGGCCTACGTGGCCCTGGTGCTGGGGCATACCGGCACAGCCCTCGTCGGCCGGGCCGTGTCCCGCTCCGGGCATTGGCATCAGGTAGGGCCTGTTCGCGTAGGCGCGCCCGTCAGCCGGCGCGGCGGGCCGACGCGCAGCACGGAACCTGGGACATCCGCCTACGTGGCGGGTCGGCCAACCCGCGTCTCGAGCATCCACAGAGTGCCGCGCTCGATCGTGAACTCGACGTCGAACAGGTCGTGGTGGTGCGCTTCCAGCTGCTCCATGTAGCTGCGCAAGCGCTCGAACGAGGCCGGGTCCAGCGTGGCCAACTCCTGGAGCGGCAAGGTGGTGCGGACGCCCGAGACGACGTCATCGCCCTGGGCGTTCGGCAGGTACTCGCCGTACAGCCCGGGACGCCCCGTGGCCGGATCACGGCTGAACGCGACGCCGCTGCCGGAGTCGTCCCCGAAATTCCCGAAGACCATGCTCTGGACGGTCACCGCCGTTCCATGGTCGTCCGGGATGTGTTCGCGGTGCCGGCGCAGGCCGGCCTGCTCGCCGTTCGACGACCGGAATGCGGCGAGGATCGCCTGCCGCAACTGCTCGGCCGGACCCTGCGGAAACGCCCTCCCTGTGCGTTCGAGAATGAGGTCCTTGAACGTTTCGACGACCCTGATGAGGTCGCAGGCGTCCAGACGGGAGTCGTTCACGACGCGATGTTGCACCTTGATTCGCCGGAGCACGTCTTCGAACAGTGAACTTTCGACGCCCATGACCGTGCTGCCGAACATCTGCACAAGACGGCGGTAGGAATCCCATCCGAACCTCTCCCGTCCGGGCACCTTGGCCAGGCCGAGCACGGACAGGTCGTTCAGGCCGATGTCCAGGAGAGTCTCCATCACGCCCGGCGTGGAGCGCCCCGCCCCCGCCCTGACCGACAGCAACAGCGGATCGTCCACCTGCCCCAGCCGCTTGCCGGCAGCCCGCTCCAGCGCAGCCAGGTGCTTGCCGATCTCACGGTCCATACCTTCCGGCGGCTCACCGGTGGCCAGGAAGACGCGGCAGGCCTCGGCGGTGATGGTGAAGCCGGGCGGAACGGGCAGGCCCATGCACGCCATCTCCGCGAGGCTCGCGCCCTTGTCTCCGAGGAGCTCGGCCAAGTCCCGGCCGCCCTCGGTGAAGTCGTACACACAGGAGCCCATGACCTCCACCCGCCTGTTCGCCGATGTCCTGTCATATCGGGGCACAGACGCAGCGCCCCCTCTGTTCTCAGCCTGACTGTCCGGATCGCCTCTGTCCGGGTTTTTCCGCGCAGGTCCTGCTCGCCGGGGCCGCAGGAGGACGACGCCGCGGCGCTCGCGTTCCAGACGGGTACGGGCTCAGCCCTGTCCGTGTCTCTGCCGGCCTTGGCCTGTTCCGTGCGCACGCAATGCGGTCAGACGCTGTTCGTACTCTTCTTCGTCTATCTCGCCCCGGGCGAACCGTTCGGCGAGCACCTGCTCGGCGGAAGGCGCGACCGAGGGCTGCGCCGGGCCCGAGGGGAGACGGTCGGCGCTGCGGAGGAGCAGAACGACGGCCGCGACGGCCAGGGCCACGAGAAGGACCATGCTGAACGACATGGCGGCCCAGCCCCATCCGCCCATTCCGTGGCCGTACCAGAACATGGCCCACGCTCCTGTTTCGAAAGTCTGGGACAAGGCCCACAGGGCATGTCCCCCATGTCCTCACTGTCCGTCGGCCCGTGTCGTCCGGGCATGGGCCGGTCGGGGTCGTGACCAGGGTCGATTGGCCCCTTCCGATGCTTGGTCCGCCTCCCGGCCACGGATCGCCGCCGCAGGGGTCGGCTCGTCACCACAGAAGTTGTGCCAGAAGCGGAGTGCCGGAAGGTGTTCGCTCTTAGAGGTCGTTTTCGCCTGATATTTCATCCCGGAATCGGGTGTTATGGGGTCTTCTTCGGGTCGCGCCAGGAGATGGTGTTCTCGCTGGTGA
>NZ_JBSGZP010000914.1:0-2343 GCF_053611065.1 Streptomyces sp. NPDC054840 | reverse complement strand
ATTCGGTGCGGAGCGAATACCCCGGAGGGCTCCGCGACGTTCTACAGCGTAAGCTGAGGCGGTCCTCAATCGCGGCAAGAGGGGACGATTCCCCGCAGGTGAAGGGCCTTGGGGCAGCTCGGGGAATCCCCCGGCGGCGTGTCCGAAATAGGATGTAATGGGTCGGCAGTGTAGAACGGGAGACGTGACGGCAATGGCTACGGGAATTCTCCGGCCCCCAGGCACGACGGCCGTCCCCGCCCCGGGCGGCGGGCGGTGACCCCGGGGCACGGCATCCGACCCCTGGCCGACACGGTCCACGTGAGCGCCACTCTCGACAAGGCGGCGGCGGAGAACTTCCCCGTCGCCCCCGTCTTCCTGCCCCGCGCCTGGCGCGAAGGGCTGACGGCCGTCTACGGGTACGCCCGCCTCGTCGACGACATCGGCGACGGCGACCTCGCCCCCGGCGGACACGACGCCGTACTCCTCGGTCTCGACCCCGCCGCGGTCGACGACCGGCTCGCCATGCTCGACGCCTTCGAGGCGGACCTGCACCGTGTCTTCAACGGTTCCGCCGGCGCCGCCGGCCCGCCGCGGCACCCGCTGCTGCAGGCCCTCCAGCCCGTCGTCCGCGCCCACGGCCTGACCCCCGAGCCGTTCCTCGGGCTGATCGAGGCCAACCGCCAGGACCAGCGGGTCGCGCGCTACGAGACGTACGCCGACCTGGTCGGCTACTGCGAACTGTCCGCCAACCCGGTCGGCCGCCTCGTGCTCTCCCTCACCGGCACCAGCACCCCCGAGCGGATCCGCCGCTCCGACGCCGTCTGCACCGCCCTGCAGATCGTCGAACACATCCAGGACGTCGCCGAGGACCTCGGCCGCGACCGGATCTACCTGCCCGCCGAGGACCTGCGCCGCTTCCACGTGACCGAGGCCGAGCTCGCCGCCCCGTCCGCCGGCGCGTCCGTACGCTCCCTGATCGCATGCGAAACCGAGCGCGCACGCGAGCTGCTGAATGAAGGCACCCCGCTCGTGGGTAGCGTGCACGGCAGACTCCGGCTGCTGCTCGCGGGCTTCGTGGGAGGGGGGCGTGCGGCTCTTCGAGCCGTCACCGCCGCCGGTTTCGACGTGCTCCCCGGCCCGCCCAAGCCCACCAAGAGCGGCCTGCTCCGCGAGGTGGCCGCCGTCCTGCGTACAGCGCCGAGAAAGGGGTGAGCCCGACCGTGGAGGGCCCCACACAAGCGTCCGCACCGGTCCAGGCCGCCTACAGCTACTGCGAGGCCGTCACCGGTTCACAGGCACGCAACTTCGCCTACGGCATCCGCCTGCTGCCGGCCGACAAGCGGCAGGCGATGTCCGCGCTGTACGCCTTCTCGCGGCGGGTCGACGACATCGGCGACGGCACGCTGGCGCCCGAGGCCAAGTTCGCCCGGCTGGAGGAGACGCGCGCCCTGCTCGGGCGGATCCGCGCCGAGGAGATCGACGAGGACGACACCGACCCGGTCGCCGTCGCCCTCACGCACGCCGCGCGCCGCTTCCCCATCCCGCTCGGCGGCCTCGACGAACTCATCGACGGGGTCCTGATGGACGTCCGCGGCGAGAGCTACGAGACCTGGGACGACCTCAGGACCTACTGCCGCTGCGTGGCCGGGGCCATCGGGCGGCTCTCGCTCGGCGTGTTCGGCACGGTGAACGGCTCGGGCCTCGGAGCTGCCGACGCCGCGCGCGCCGGGGAGTACGCCGACATCCTCGGGCTCGCCCTGCAACTCACCAACATCCTCCGGGACGTTCGTGAGGACGCCGGCAACGGGCGCACCTACCTGCCCGCCGAGGACCTCGCGAAGTTCGGCTGCTCGGACGGCTTCCACAGTGAGCGGATGCCCGCCGGCGCCGACTTCGCCGGGCTCGTCCACCACGAAGTCCGGCGCGCCCGCGCCCTGTTCGACGAGGGCTACCGGCTGCTGCCGATGCTCGACCGGCGCAGCGGTGCCTGCGTGGCCGCCATGGCCGGTATCTACCGGCGCCTGCTGGACCGCATCGAGCGGGAGCCGGAGGCGGTGCTGCGGGGCCGCGTGTCGCTGCCGCCGCACGAGAAGGCGTACGTCGCCGTGCGCGGCCTGTCCGGCCTCGACGCGCGGACCGTCTCCCGCCGGCGGAGGCGAGGCTGATGACCGCGACGGCCCCCGCCGCTCTGCCCGCCACCGGCCCCGCTGCCGCTGCAGCCACCATCACCGGCCCCGCTGCCGCCACCGCTGCCGCGACCGGCCCCGCTGCCGCCGTCGCGGCGCCGGGCGCCGGCTGCCGGGCGAGCGCGCCGGCGCACCCGCGCCCGCACCGCGGCCCCGCCGGGACCCGCCGGGTCCC
>NZ_JBSGZP010000913.1:0-2344 GCF_053611065.1 Streptomyces sp. NPDC054840 | reverse complement strand
GGCCTGGTCGCCGCCGCCGGAGGTCCGTTGGGCGTAGCACGCGACGACGACCGCGATCGCGGCCAGTTCTTCAGGGGCGGCGACGCCCCGCTCCACACGCAGCAGGCTCACTATCGGGACATCCTTCGACATCGGCACGGCCTCTCTCACGGGGGCTGCGCGTGCGCCCGGTCGCTTCGCGAGAGGCGGACCGGCTCGGCTCCGGCGCGGGCGGCACACGGGGGGCTCGGCGCGCTGACGGGACGTGTTCCGCGTGAGCGAACCGGCCGGCGGACTCCGGTGGGAACACCGGGGATCCTGTCGCGACCGACGCTACAAGAGCGTGTCTCGCGCGGCACGCCGGACGGGCCGTGATGACCGGCCACCGGCCGCTGCTGTGCCGGGGCTGCGCCGGCAACCTGTACGCCGTCTGCACCCTGGACCACGCGCGCGGGAACACGGCCGGGCAGTGGGAGGTCGACCACGAGATGCCCGTACCGTGCCCGCTGTCCGGTCTGCTGCCGCTGACCGGGACGGCGGCCTCCGTCCATGACCTGCCGGGCGCCGGGGAGGTATTCGGTCCGCCGGTGTGACGTAGGCGCGTTGATCCGTACGGGTGAGGGCCCTGCCGCCGTCGGCCGTCCACCGGCGGCGGCCGTCCACGGCGGCGGTACCGGCCCCGGCCGGCGGTCGTGGCGTCGACCGGCGGTCGTGGCGTCGATCGGGGGGCCCTCGCGTTCACTGGTTGAACTCCTTATGCCCACAAGCGCTATGCCGGTTCAATCTCTTGACGGCCCGTGAGGACGCGGAGGACAGTGTCCAGCGGTGCCGCCTTGAGAGCGCTCTCAAGGCGCCGACCCGCTGACCCTTCCCCCCGCACCGCGCCTCCGGCGCGCTTCAGAGAGGGCACCCATGCACGAGATATCCAGCAGGAAGCGGCCGACGGTCCGCCGGGCCGTACTGGCCGCGCTCAGCACGATCACCGTGGTCGCGGCCGCCGCCGCGGCCGTGGTCCTGCCCGCGAGCGCCGCGGCTCCCCCCACACCGGCCGGCTGGTCCCGGGTGTTCCTGGACGACTTCGACGGAGCCGCGGGATCCGGGGTGAACACCGCCGACTGGCAGTACACCACCGGCACCTCGTACCCCGGTGGACCCGCCAACTTCGGTACCGGCGAGATCGAGACGATGACCGCCGACCCCTCCAACGTTTCCCTCGACGGCACGGGCAACCTGCGCATCACACCGCGCCGCGACGCCGCCGGCAACTGGACGTCCGGCCGTATCGAGACCCGGCGGGCCGACTTCGAGCCCCCGGCCGGCGGCAAGCTCCGGTCGGAGGCCCGCATCCAGATGCCGAACGTGACGGGCCCCGCCGCCAAGGGCTACTGGCCGGCCTTCTGGATGCTCGGCGCCCCCTACCGGGGCAACTGGTGGAACTGGCCAGGCATCGGCGAGATCGACATCCTGGAGAACGTCCAGGGCCTCAACAACGTGTGGGCCACCCTGCATTGCGGCACGAGCCCGGGCGGCCCCTGCAACGAGACCTCCGGAATCGGCGGCCAGCGCGTCTGCCCCGGCACCAGCTGCCAGGCCGGCTTCCACACGTACGCCGTCGAGTGGGACCGCTCGACCGCTGTCGAGGAGATGCGCTTCTACGTCGACGAGTTCAACTTCCATACCGTGCGGGCCGATCAGGTCGACGCGACGACCTGGACCAATGCCACGAACCACGGCTACTTCATCATCCTGAACGTCGCCATGGGCGGCGGCTTCCCGGACGCCTTCGGCGGCGGCCCGGACGCGGGCACCCAGCCCGGGCACGCGATGGTCGTCGACTACGTGTCCGTCCTCCGGTCGACCGGAGGCACCACACCGCCCACCACTCCCCCGACGACACCGCCCACCACCCCGCCCGGTCACCGCGACGCGTACACGGCGATCCAGGCCGAGTCGTACGACAGCCAGTCGGGCCTGTCCAAGGAGAGCACCACCGACAGCGGCGGCGGCCAGAACCTCGCGGCGATCGGCAACGGCGACTGGGCACTCTTCCGGGGCGTCGACTTCGGTTCCACCCCCGCCCGGCAGTTCTACGGACGGGTGGCCGGCGGTGCGGCCGACGGGGTCAGCGGCCTGGTCGAGGTCCGGCTCGACAACCCGGCCTCGGCTCCGGTCGGCAGCTTCTCGGTCGCGTCCACCGGCGGCTGGCAGAGCTGGCGCACGGTGCCGGCCAACATCACGGCGGTCACGGGCACCCACGACGTCTACCTGACCTTCACCAGCGGCCAGCCCGCCGACTTCGTGAACGTCAACTGGTTCGGCTTCGGGCACTGACCGGCACCGGCCTGCACGGCGTCGTCCGCGCGGC
>NZ_JBSGZP010000912.1:0-2344 GCF_053611065.1 Streptomyces sp. NPDC054840 | reverse complement strand
GCCTGCCGTCCCGGGCCGCCGGCTCCGGACGCGGGCCGCTCCGCACCGTACGCACGACACCCAGCGGGTGTGCGCGGCACGGGCGGGCGGCGCAATACGGTGAATCCACCCCGCCGCATCTCGCACCCGTAGGAGCACTGGACATGTCCAGCGAGTTCTTCATTCCGGACCCGGAGGGTCACGTTCCGAACGCCGAGGGCTACTTCGGCGACTTCGGCGGCAAGTTCATCCCCGAGGCGCTCGTCGCCGCCGTGGACGAGGTCGCCGTCGAGTACGAGAAGGCCAAGGGCGACCCGGCCTTCGCCGCCGAGCTCAATGACCTCATGGTCAACTACACCGGTCGGCCGAGCGCCCTCACCGAGGTCCCCCGCTTCGCCGAGCACGCCGGCGGCGCCCGGATCTTCCTCAAGCGCGAGGACCTGAACCACACCGGCTCGCACAAGATCAACAACGTGCTGGGCCAGGCGCTGCTCACCAAGCGCATGGGCAAGACCCGCGTCATCGCCGAGACCGGCGCCGGCCAGCACGGCGTGGCCACCGCCACCGCCTGCGCGCTCTTCGGCCTCGACTGCACCATCTACATGGGCGAGATCGACACCCGGCGCCAGGCCCTCAACGTGGCCCGCATGCGCATGCTGGGCGCCGAGGTCGTCGCCGTGAAGTCCGGCTCCCGGACGCTCAAGGACGCCATCAACGAGGCGTTCCGCGACTGGGTCGCCAATGTGGACCGGACCCACTACCTCTTCGGTACGGTCGCCGGCCCCCACCCCTTCCCGGCCATGGTCCGCGACTTCCACCGGGTCATCGGCGTCGAGGCCCGCCGTCAGATCCTGGAGCGCGCCGGCCGGCTGCCCGACGCCGTCGCGGCCTGCGTCGGCGGCGGCTCCAACGCCATCGGCCTCTTCCACGCGTTCATCCCGGACGCCGACGTCCGCCTGGTCGGCTTCGAGCCCGCCGGGCACGGCGTCGAGACCGGCGAGCACGCGGCCACGCTGACCGCCGGCGAGCCCGGGATCCTGCACGGCTCCCGCTCCTACGTCCTCCAGGACGAGGAGGGCCAGATCACCGAGCCGTACTCCATCTCGGCCGGCCTGGACTATCCCGGCATCGGCCCGGAGCACTCCTACCTCAAGGACTCCGGCCGGGGCGAGTACCGCGCGGTCACCGACGACGCGGCGATGCAGGCCCTGCGCCTGCTCTCGCGCACCGAGGGGATCATCCCGGCGATCGAATCGGCGCACGCCCTCGCCGGCGCCCTCGACCTCGGCAAGGAGCTGGGCAAGGACGGCCTGATCGTCGTCAACCTGTCCGGTCGCGGCGACAAGGACATGGATACGGCGGCCCGCTACTTCGACCTGTACGACACCGACGGTGAAGTCGCCGACAACGAGTTCTCCGAGGGGGACGACAAGTGAGCTCCACCCACGGACGCGGCAACCTCCAGCTGCTGAGCGACACCCTCGCCAAGGCGAGGTCCGAGGACCGCGCGGCCCTCGTCGCCTACCTGCCGGCGGGCTTCCCGACCGTCGACGGCGGCATCGAGGCGGTCAAGGCCGTCATCGCCGGTGGCGCGGACGTCGTCGAGATCGGCCTGCCGCACAGCGACCCCGTCCTGGACGGGCCGGTCATCCAGACCGCCGACGACATCGCCCTGCGCGGCGGAGTCAAGATCGCCGACGTGATCCGCACGGTCCGCGAGGCGCACCAGGCGACCGGGGCCCCGGTCCTGGTGATGACCTACTGGAACCCCATCGACCGCTACGGCGTCGAGCGGTTCACGGCCGAGCTGGCGGCGGCCGGCGGCGCCGGCTGCATCCTGCCCGACCTGCCGGTGCAGGAGTCCGCGCTGTGGCGCGAGCACGCGGAGAAGCACGGTCTGGCGACCGTCTTCGTCGTGGCTCCCAGCAGCAAGGACGCGCGCCTGGCCACCATCACGGCGGCCGGCTCCGGCTTCGTCTACGCCGCCTCCCTCATGGGAGTCACCGGCACCCGCGAGTCCGTCGGCGGCCAGGCCGCCGATCTGGTGCGCCGCACCCGCGCCACCAGCGACCTGCCGGTCTGCGTCGGGCTCGGCGTCTCCAACGCCGTCCAGGCCAAGGAGGTCGCGGGCTTCGCCGACGGAGTCATCGTCGGCTCGGCCTTCGTGAAGCTGCTCCTGGACGCGCCGGACCTGCCGGCCGGGCTGGACGCCGTACGGGCGCTCGCGGGCGAGCTCGCGGAAGGCGTACGCCGGAGCTGACACGCGTTCGAGCACGGGCACGGATGTCTGATCGGGTTCTGTAGCCCGATCGGGTGGAAGTGCGGGCAGGGAGGCACGCGAGTGCCTCCCTGCTTCGTTTGGCGG
>NZ_JBSGZP010000911.1:0-2347 GCF_053611065.1 Streptomyces sp. NPDC054840 | reverse complement strand
GCGGGGGACCTTCGGCGTACCCACCCTTATCCCCTACGGAGGCCCTCGCGCCGGGCGACGGGGGCCGCGTCACCTGAAGCGGTGAAATCACCCTTGTCCCACCAGCACCAGGGGTAGGGCACTGCTGATCTCGTGCGGGGGGACCGGGTCGCCGGGCCCCCGGACCCATGGACGAAAGGCCGAGCCCGCCGTGACGCAGCCGTTTCAACTGCCGGATTTCTATGTGCCCTATCCGGCACGACTGAACCCCCACCTGGAGGAGGCGCGGACCCACACCAAGCGGTGGGCGCGCGGCTTCGGGATGCTGGAGGGTTCCGGCGTCTGGGAGGAGAGCGACCTCGACTCGCACGACTACGCGCTGCTCTGCTCGTACACCCACCCCGACTGCGACCGTGACGCGCTGGCCCTGGTCACCGACTGGTACGTGTGGGTGTTCTTCTTCGACGACCACTTCCTGGAGATGTACAAGCGCTCGCAGGACCGTGACGGCGCCAAGCAGTACCTCGACCGGCTCGCCGCCTTCATGCCCATGGACCTGGCCGACGGGTTCCCCGAGCCCACCAACCCGGTGGAGGCCGGGCTCGCGGACCTCTGGGCGCGGACGGTCCCCGCGATGTCCGCCGACTGGCGGGAACGGTTCTCCTTGTCCACGAAGAACCTCCTCGACGAGTCCATGTGGGAGCTCGCCAACATCAACATCGGACGCGTGGCGAACCCGCTCGAATACATCGAGATGCGCCGCAAGGTGGGCGGCGCCCCCTGGTCGGCCGGTCTGATCGAGTACGTCTGCGCCGAGGTGCCCGCACGCGTCGCGCACGCGCGCCAGCTCGGCGTACTGCGCGACGCCTTCTCCGACGCCGTGCACATCAGGAACGACATCTTCTCCTACGAACGCGAGGTCGCCCACGAGGGCGAACTCTCCAACGCCATCCTCGTGTTGGAGACCTTCCTCGGCTGCACCACCCAGGAGGCCGCCGAGGCCTCCAACGACCTGCTCACCTCCCGCCTCCAGCAGTTCGAGCAGACCGCGATCGGCGAGCTCCCGCAGCTCTTCGCCGACCACGCGCTGGACCCGGCGGAGATCGCGGCGGTCCTCGCCTACACCAAGGGCCTGCAGGACTGGCAGTCCGGCGGCCACGAGTGGCACATGGTCTCCAGCCGCTACATGAACAAGGAGGCCAGGCCCACCGCCCCGGCGACCCTGCCCTTCCTGCCGTCCGGGCTCGGCACCACCGCGCTCGACCTGCGGTCCGTGTTCACGCGGCGCTCGATGGAGCTGCGCCACCGCTCCTTCACCCACGTCCCCTTCGAGCGCACCGGCCCCTCCGTCATCCCCGACATCTACATGCCGCACCGGCTCACCCTCAGCCCGCACCTGGCGCACGCGCGCGAGGAGTCCGTCGCCTGGTCCCGGCGGATGGGCCTGCTGGACCCGCAGCCCGGCGACCCCGGTTCGGCGATCTGGACCGAGGAACGGCTGCGGGGATTCGACTTCGCGCTCTGCTCGGCCGGCATCGACCCCGACGCGACGCCGCAGCAGCTGGCGCTCAGCGCCTGTTGGCTGACCTGGGGTACGTACGGGGACGACTACTACCCGGTGGTCTTCGCCCAGAGCAGGAACCTGCCGGCCGCCAAGGCGACCACCGCCCGCCTGATCGCCATGATCCCGGTCGACCACGCCGAACAGCCCGAGCCGGTGACCGCGATGGAGCGCGCGCTCGGCGACCTGTGGGTGCGCACCAGCGCCGCCATGTCCGCCGAGCAGCGCACCGAGTTCCGCGCGACCCTGGTGAGCATGCTGGAGAGCTGGCTGTGGGAGGTGGACAACCAGATCCAGAACCGCATCCCGGACCCGGTGGACTACGCGGAGATGCGCCGCCACACCTTCGGCAGCCACCTCACGATGTACCTGTGCCGGCTCGGGCACCAGGGCCGGGGCATCCCCGAGGAGATCTACGCCTCCGGGACCATCCGCTCCCTGGAGAACGCGGTCGCGGACGCCGCCTGCCTGATCAACGACATCTACTCCTACCAGAAGGAGGTGGAGGTCGAGGGCGAGGTCCACAACTACATCCTGGTCGCCCGGAACTTCTTCGACATCGACTACCCGCAGGCCCTGCACATCTGCCATGAGCTGATGACCCGGCGGACCGAGGAGTTCGAGCACATCGTGGCGAATCAGCTGCCGCTGCTCTACGACGACTGGAAGCTCGGTGCCGAGGCCCGGCAGGCCCTGGACGCGTACGTGGGCGAGCTGAAGGACTGGCACGCGGGCATCCTCAACTGGCACCGGAAAATCCGCCGTTACCGACCGGAGGACCTGCACGCGGGGCCCGACCTGCTCGCC
>NZ_JBSGZP010000910.1:0-2351 GCF_053611065.1 Streptomyces sp. NPDC054840 | reverse complement strand
CCCACGGCTGCGGTGCCCCCCCCGGGCGGGGGGGTGGGGGGACGGGGGGGGGTGTCCCCGCAGGACGAGCGCGCACCCCCGCCCCACAACCGAGACCAGCCCGCCACGCGCGAGCCGAGGAGACACCCCACCACGGCCCCCCACCCCGACACCTGCCGACCAACCCGCGCCACTCCCCACCCCGCCACCCACCGGCAGGGAGCGCATCCGGCGCAATCGCCCGAGCGGGACGGCGACGCTACCCGGACCCAATGCACGGGCGCCGGGTGGGCTGCTGATCCGGGGCACCGCCATGAAGGCCGACCGGCTGTGCCGGCTCACCGACGGGTGCCCGAGGGGTGCGCTCCTGTCCCAGGGGCTCTTGCCCCCTGACGAGCGCCTGAGGTGCCTGCGTGCGGCACTGGCCCACACCACGGACCTCGGCACGGGGCGCTCGGAGCGCGACGAATGCGGGCAGGACCACTTCGTGGCCGTCGAGCCCGGGTGGCTGCTCGCCTACGACGCGTGCCACCCTCACCGGACCCGGGTCGCCTTCCCGCCCGAAGGTGCGGAGCACACCCGCCGGCGGCTCTTCGCCGCCGCCGAGGTCGGGGAATGCCGGGTGCTGGAGGTCATGCCCGCGGCGGGCACCCCGCCGGAGGCCTGGGACGCGGTCACGGACGAGGGCGATCAGCTCGGCGCTCGGGGTGGCCTGAGCGGTGGCGGCGCCGACCGGGCGAGACGCTGGCGCCGACGCTGACGGCAGCGGCGCAGGTGGGGGTGGGTGGGCGTGGAGCGCTTGACAGGAAAATCGAACATCCATTCTGATGAGTTATCCACAGCCGAAACGCTCGTGGAGGCGCATTGTCAGTGGCAGGCATTAGCGTCAGTGACGTGAAGCGATCGACTCAAGCAAACCGGGTGGAACCCATGGCAGGCACCGACCGCGAGAAGGCCCTCGACGCCGCTCTCGCACAGATTGAACGGCAATTCGGCAAGGGTGCGGTCATGCGCCTCGGCGACAAGCCGAACGACCCCATCGAGGTCATCCCCACCGGGTCGACCGCGCTGGACATCGCCCTCGGCGTCGGCGGGCTGCCCCGCGGCCGTGTGATCGAGGTGTACGGCCCGGAGTCCTCCGGTAAGACGACCCTGACCCTGCACGCCGTGGCCAACGCACAGAAGGCCGGCGGCACCGTCGCCTTCGTGGATGCCGAGCACGCGCTCGACCCCGAGTACGCCAAGGCCCTCGGCGTCGACACCGACAACCTCATCCTGTCGCAGCCGGACACCGGCGAGCAGGCGCTGGAGATCGTGGACATGCTGGTCCGCTCCGGTGCCCTCGACCTGATCGTCATCGACTCCGTGGCGGCCCTCGTGCCCCGCGCGGAGATCGAGGGCGAGATGGGCGACTCGCACGTCGGTCTCCAGGCCCGACTGATGAGCCAGGCGCTCCGGAAGATCACCGGTGCGCTCAACCAGTCCAAGACCACCGCGATCTTCATCAACCAGCTCCGCGAGAAGATCGGTGTGATGTTCGGCTCGCCCGAGACCACCACCGGTGGTCGCGCGCTGAAGTTCTACGCCTCCGTGCGCCTCGACATCCGCCGCATCGAGACGCTCAAGGACGGCACGGACGCGGTCGGTAACCGCACCCGCGTCAAGGTCGTCAAGAACAAGGTCGCGCCCCCGTTCAAGCAGGCCGAGTTCGACATCCTCTACGGCCAGGGCATCAGCCGCGAGGGCGGTCTGATCGACATGGGTGTGGAGCACGGCTTCGTGCGGAAGGCCGGCGCCTGGTACACGTACGAGGGCGACCAGCTCGGCCAGGGCAAGGAGAACGCCCGTAACTTCCTGAAGGACAACCCCGACCTCGCCAACGAGATCGAGCGGAAGATCAAGGAGAAGCTGGGCGTGGGTGTCCGCAAGGACGCCGCCGCCGAGGCCGGTGCGGACGCCACCGACGCCGCGGCCACCGCCGTGCCCGCCCCGGCGGCATCGAAGGCCAAGACGACGGCCAAGGCCGCCGTGGCCAAGAGCTGACCCGTGCGCGAGCAGGAAGGGGGCGGCGAGCGCCGAGGCGGCCGTGAGGGTCGTTCGGAGCTGCCGCCCCAGAGCCCCGAGGAGCAGGCGCGGGCGATCTGTCTGCGCCTGCTCACCGGGAGCCCGCGCACCCGGCGCCAGCTCGCGGACGCCCTGCACAAGCGGGGCATCCCCGAGGAGGTGTCGCATCAGGTCCTCTCCCGGTACGAGGAGGTGGGCCTGATCGACGACGCGGCCTTTGCCGGAGCCTGGGTCGAGTCCCGGCACCGCGGCCGGGGCCTGGCCCGCCGGGCGCTGGCCCAGGAGCTCCGGACCAAGGGGGTGCACGC